>CAJBLA010000134.1 GCA_903953815.1 uncultured Bacteroidota bacterium
GGCAATCCACATTCATTCGCCAATTGAAATAATAATTGTAGTGTTTTATCAGTTACAATATTCTTTGAGTAATCAAATAATATATCTGCAGTGGTAATGGAGTATTGATTAAAGCGGGTAGGGTCGGAAGCAAACAAATCTTTCATTTGCTTTCGGTTCATTTCTTCTTCAAAATGCTTTTTTAATACAAACCAGGCCTGTGTAGATGTTGGGTTAATTCTTTCTAACATAATCTTTTCTATTTCACTAATTTTTATCCGCGAATGTGTTCAATTTTATATATCCTTTTTAACTATAATTTTTCAATTGTATCTATTGTGGTTGCTAACATTTCATCGGTAATGTCCAAATGCAATACAAATCGAACAAGGGCAGGGGTCATTGCAATAACTAAAATATGATGCTCCTTTAAAAGCGAAGCCAATTGCGTTGCATTATATTTACCTTCAATTTTTGCAATAACTATATTCGTTTCCACTTCAAAAACCTCAGTAACGAAATCTTTTTTTACTAATGCCTCTTTAATGAGCAATGCTTTTTGATGATCCTGTTTTAATCGATCCACATGATGATCCAATGCATAAATACCTGCAGCTGCTAAGGATCCTGCTTGACGCATACCGCCACCAAATACTTTTCGCCATCTTCTTGCTTTTTTAATAAAGGCCGCATTTCCAACCAATACACTTCCAACGGGTGCGCCTAATCCTTTACTCAAACAAATGGAGATAGAATCAAATACTTGGCCGTATTTTTTTGAATCTTCCTTTTTGTGGACAATGGCATTAAAAATTCTGGCCCCATCCAAGTGTAATCCCAAATGATGCGTTTTGGCTACTTTTTGTATTTCTACGAATTCCTTAAAATCATAACAAGCACCGCCACCGCGGTTACAAGTATTTTCCAAACAAATTAACCTTGAAATTGGCTTATGCACATCCTCTGGATGGATGGCGCCTAAAACCTGACTTGCCGTAATTCTACCTCGATTACCTTGTAACAATTTAACCGAACAGCCTGAGTTGGACGCGATACCGCCACCTTCATATTGGTAAACATGAGATAATTCCTCACAAATCACTTCATCCCCAGCTTGTGTATGCGTTTTAATAGCCAATTGATTGGTCATGGTGCCACTTGGACAAAATAAACCTGCTTCCATACCAAACAGACTAGCCGACTTGGCTTCTAAAGCGTTGATACTAGGATCTTCCCCAAATACATCATCCCCAACAGGTGCCTGATGCATAAAAGTCAACATTTCGGGGGTAGGAAGGGTTACGGTATCTGATCTGAAATCAATCATATCGCGAAGATAATTCTCGGAAAGGGATTATTCTCAAAAATTTACCCTTTTGGGGACATTTTAACGGGAAAATGTGTGCATAAATGCTTTACAATCAATATTTGCTAAATTAGTCTCAAAATTGTACCTTTGCCGACTAACATTTGGAAAAATTACCTATTTTACTTATCGTTAGACACAACTTTTTTGACCTTTACATCGTTATACCTTTAAATAAATTCTTTGCATGAGGCAGCTTAAAATTGCAACACAGATTACCAACAGAGATTCGCAAGCGGTTGAGAAGTATTTACAAGAGATTTCTAAAATCTCAATGATAAATCCTGAAGAAGAAACCACTTTAGCGCAGCGCATTAAAATGGGTGATCAACGTGCTTTGGATAAATTAGTACAAGCCAACCTTCGTTTCGTTGTATCTGTTGCAAAACAATACCAACACCAAGGTTTGTCTTTATCTGATTTAATCAATGAAGGTAATTTAGGTTTAATTAAAGCAGCACAACGTTTCGACGAAACCAAAGGTTTTAAATTCATCTCTTATGCGGTTTGGTGGATTCGTCAATCAATTTTGCAAGCTTTGGCTGAGCAAGGTCGTTTGGTGCGTTTACCTCAAAACAAAATTGGTACCTATAATAAGGCGAATAAAGCATATATGGCTTTTGAACAAGAGCATGAGCGTGAGCCGTCCACTGAGGAATTGGCAGGAATTTTGGAAATGTCTGAGACTGAGATCAACAATATATTTCAATCAAATACACGTCACACTTCATTAGATGCACCAGTGCATGAAGCAGAGGATGTAGCCATGGGTGATTTATTAAAAGGCGGTGATGAAACGGACGAAGATGTGATGAAAGATTCCTTAAGAGAAGAAATTCGTCGTGTACTTAAGTCATTGAGTCCCAGAGAGGCAGAGATTGTTAATGCCTATTTTGGTTTAGATGGAGAAAACGGCGTTACCATTGAACAAATAGGTATCAAATACGATTTAACGAAGGAAAGAATAAGACAAATTAAGGAGCGTGCTATTAAACGTTTACAAAAAGCGAGATACAGCAATGCACTTAAGGCTTATTTGGGCTAGTAGTTTAAAATATTATCAAGCCCCTTCAATCTTAGGATTAGACGGGGCTTTTTTTTAGGTTGGATTTATTATAGAATTAGAAATAAAGAAGTTATGGAAACAGAAAAAGTAAGTATTTTAATTATAGGTTCAGGCCCCGCAGGTTATACTGCTGCTATTTATGCGGCAAGGGCAAATATGAAACCTTTATTATACCAAGGTATTCAACCTGGTGGTCAATTAACCATTACCACGGATGTGGAAAATTACCCTGGATTTCCAGATGGTATTCAAGGCCCAGAGATGATGGTGAACTTTGAAAAACAAGCGGCTCGTATGGGCACGGATATTCGTTATGGCCTTGCAACTAAAGTTGATTTTAGTGGGGATGTTAAAAAGGTATGGATTGATGATGAAAAGATCATCGAAGCGGATGCGGTCATTATTTCAACAGGCGCTAGTGCTAAATGGTTAGGTATTCCTAGTGAAGAGAAATTTAACGGATTTGGAGTGAGTGCATGTGCTGTTTGTGATGGCTTCTTTTTTAAAGGAAAAGAAGTAGCGATTGTAGGCGCAGGTGATACTGCTGCTGAGGAAGCACATTATTTATCAAAGATGTGTACCACCGTTCATATGATTGTTCGTAAAGATAAAATGCGCGCAAGTAAAGTAATGCAGGATCGCGTTTTAAATACGCCTAATATTAAAGTGTATTTCAATAGCGAAACGGATGAAATTTTAGGAGATAAAACAGTAAAAGCGGTTAGAATCAAAAATACCCAGACCAATACCTTACAAGAAATTCCAGTAAGTGCATTTTTTGTTGCCATTGGTCACAACCCGAACAGTAGTATTTTTTCTGAGTTTATTAAAACAGATGAAACTGGATATATTTTAACGGAACCAGGCACTACTAAAACAAATGTGCCAGGTGTATTTGCTTCAGGGGATGTGCAAGATAAAAACTACCGTCAAGCGGTAACAGCTGCTGGAAGTGGTTGTATGGCTGCCTTAGATGCAGAAAGATATTTAACTGCAAAAGGGCACTAAAATAAAATTCATGTCAACAAATCAAACCATGCGTATTAGTCTGAACAAATTATTATTTGTTGGCTATCATGGTTTATATCCTGAAGAAAAAAAATTAGGTAATAATTATTCTGTTGAAATTGATATTGACTTTACGCCCAAGCAAGGAGTCATTGATCAATTGGATCAAACCATTGATTATGTGCATGTATATGCAATTGTAAAAAAATGGATGGAAATCCCAACGCCTTTATTAGAAACTTTGGTTGGAAAAATAGCAGATGATATTTTATCCTCACAAGCATTAGCCAATAAAGTATTTGTAAAAATCACCAAACTTCATTTGCCTATTTCTTCCTTTGAAGGAAATGTGTCCGTTACAATTGAAAAATCTAGAGATTAGTACTCCCATCTTATTTACGCTGCATAAATGATCCCACTTTAAGGAATTATATCTTTTTGTCCTTCCAGCGATTCGATTTAATATATAAGTAAGAAGGGATTAATAAGGTTAACCAATATATAATTTCACACATCCATCCAATGGTAATTGGGAATTGGTAATATTCGATGGTTAAATAAGCATAAATCAAATAAATAATTATAGCTACAAATTCAATGGCTAAATTAATTTTAGATTGCCCAGTACCTGTAACTCCGTTTAACCAAATAGTGGCGATAGACATAATCAATAAGGCAATAGAAACAACCCTTAGGACAGGTATGCCTTCCTCCATAAAACCTGCTCCTTGTCCATAGATGGATAAAAATTGATGCGCAAATACATTCAAAATAATACAAACGCATAATGCAAAGCCAAAACTCCATGTAGCAATTTTATTAATTAATGGAATTACTTTATCCTGCATATTTTGACCAATAATATTACTCACCATGGTATTGGAAGTGGCAGCAAAAGCCCAAGTAAAGCTGCCAAAAAATCCAAATATATTGCGCATTGAATTGGAAACTGCTAAGGATTGCTCCCCACGATGTTCAATCAAAATGTAAAATATTTCCCAACTAATAATACTGATCATGTATTGCATCATGATGGGGGAGGATTGAACCAAAATGAGTTTGATATAATCCCATTTAATTACAAAGTTTTTAAATAACTCAAATCTTGCACCAATCTTTTGATAATGAATCACCAAATAAATGACGAACAAACCCATCACTTCTGAAATAATGGAAGCATAAGCTGCACCATTTAAGCCCATTGCTGTAAATCCAAAATGACCAAAAATAAAGCTATAATCAAAAAATATATTAAAAGCAGCTTCGGTCGCCGTACCAATGATTAAAAAATTACTTTGATTTGTCCCTACGAGTAATGCATTACGCATCTGATAAATAAACAAAAATGGGATACCCCAAATTCTAATTTTCAAAAATTCAATCACCGAATTAGCTCTCTGGGTATCATGTAAAACACTATGAAAAATACTAGGTGCGATAAAATAAGTAAATGCAATAGCAATGACTGATAATAATATTGATATGATAACGCCCTGGTTAAACAATACCCCAATTTCATCCACTCTATTTTCGCCTGCGCGACGGGAAATAAGTGCTTGAAGTCCATTATTCAAACCTTGTCCCATCACCCCAAAAATCAAGTAAAATACACCTGTAATGCCGCCAATCGCCAAGGCTTCTGAACTTAACGCACCTAAGAAAATATTATTAATGACAAAATTAACCTGTGGCACCATAATGGCTAAAGCAATAGGCAAGGAAATGGCCAATATTTGTTTACTTGAAACTGTTACCTGTAAGGATGGATTGCTATTGCTGCCGCTCATATCGGCAAATCTACAATTAGTTTTTACAATGAACTGCCCCTTTTTTTATAATATTGCATAAGAATTACAACATGGCAAAGAAAAAAATTGGTATTTACGGGGTATTGGAAAGCACTGCTAATAAAAAGGTGGAGGATTTATACCTTATTGTGGATGAATCAGCGATTGCCTTTTCTGTAAAGAATAACATAGCTAATACTTACCAATGTTTTGAATACTTTGTAAACGATCCTGAAAATATTGGATGGAATCAATTAGTAGCTTACTTGCAGAATAATTCAAAATTGATTCAAAACACCTATGCTAATATTTATTTTGTGATGAATAACAGTAGTTATATGGTTACAAAAAAATATAACATTTCCGACAACTTGTTGTATAAAAATGAGCTCTCTTTATTACATGAAGTTTCCCCGGAAGAAGAAGTGCAATTAGCGCCATTAGCTAATGATAAAATGTTGGTTTATTCAATACCTGATCATTTAAATACATTACTTACCCGATCATTTCCAACAGGCAAATGGCATCATTATACTGAATTCCTTTTGCATCAACCTAAGGATGGGGTCAACGTAACTATGTTTAATAATAACTTTTGTGTTGTAATACATCAAGAGGGGCAATTAAAATTAATTAACCATTTTAAAGTAGGGGGTGATGACCAGAATACCTATACACTTTTAAATACCTGTTCGAATGCAGGTATTGTTCCTAATGTTTTTTCATTAACCATTGCTGGATTTGATGCTGAACAATTAAATTGGATTAAAACATTACAAAGATATTTTGCAGATACGACCATATTAATGGCACCGAATGAAGGTATTGGCACTAATTTAAACAAGGAGTTCCCGCATCACACTTACGCACCCTATTTTATATTTTAATGAGAATAATCGCTGGACAATATGGTGGTCGACGCATTCATCCACCCCAAAATATGCCGCATACCAGACCCACCACTGATATTGCGAAGGAAGGTTTGTTTAATATATTGCAAAATAGGGTACAATTAGACGGCATTAAAACACTTGATTTATTTGGCGGCACTGGCTGTATAAGTTATGAACTTGCTTCAAGAGGGGCAGCTGAATTAACCATAGTTGAGAAAGATCCGATCATGCTCGACTTTATAAAAAAGAATGTGGATTTATTGAAAATTGAAAATGTACAATTAAATAGAATGGATGTTTTTCAGTTTTTAAATTCTTGTAAACAATCCTATGATATTATTTTTGCTGGCCCACCCTATGCTTTAAATACCATTGACGAATTACCTAAAATTATTGTGCAACAGAAGCTAATTGCCCCGGATGGTTTTTTTATTTTAGAACATACGCCGCGTAATGATTATACCCAGTTTGCCGGATATAGTTTCCAAAGAAATTATGGTACCACAATTTTTAGTTTTTTTGCTTGTGTGTAAGATTCAATAAATTTTCGTAAATTATACTATGTTTAAAGACGAAGCAAGGAAATCCTTATTACAAAAACGTCAAAATTTATCCCAAGCGGAATGTATCAAATGGGATGATTTGTTGTTAATACAATTTCAAAAATTAGATTTCTCAAACATCAATACCCTTGGAAGTTTTTATCCAATGGAAAAGCACAATGAGCCAAATACTATTTTATTAACCAGTTACTTGCAGCAGTTCATTCCCAATTTAATCATTGCATATCCTGTAATTGATAAAACATCGGGGACGATGCAATTTCATGAAGCTACTCCCGAACTTTATTTGAATTCCATGGGTATATATGAACCACATCAAATTAACCTGATTCCAAGTAATGATATTGACTGCTTCTTAGTTCCATTATTGGGTTTTGATTTATTGGGTCATCGATTAGGATTTGGTAAAGGGTATTATGATAAATATTTTTCTACCTGTCATCATCCGCATTATCGTATTGGCATTTCCTATTTTGACCCCATACCAAATATCCAAGATACCCATGAATTTGACGTACCTTTAACCCATTGTATTACGCCTTGGAATAGTTATGAATTTAAATAACCTCTTTTTAAAATCTTTTAGAGTTTTACTTTTACCTTTTGCAATTGTATATGGTTGGATAGTTGCATTTCGTAATTGGCTTTATTTTAAACATTATTTAAAGTCAGTACAATTTAATGTGCCCATGATTTGTGTTGGTAATTTATCATTAGGGGGTACGGGAAAATCACCCATGGTGGAATACCTTTTATCTATTTTATCTGATGATTATAAATTAGCGACATTAAGTAGGGGATACAAACGAAAAACAGAAGGTTACGCTTTAGCGAATCAATTTACATCCGCACTTGAAATTGGAGATGAGCCTATGCAGTTTCATATTAAGTATCCAAATGTGGCAGTGGCGGTTGGAGAAAGACGTATTGAAGCCATTCCGCAATTAATTCAAGATGTGCCTGACTTGCAATTAATTATTTTAGATGATGCATTTCAGCACAGAGAAATAGTGGCTGATTATAATATTTTGTTGACCGAGTACGATAATTTGTATTGTGATGATTTTTTTATTCCTACGGGTGATTTAAGAGACGAGCGAAAGTCAGCCAAAAGAGCAAATATTATTATTGTTACCAAATGTCCAACTAACTTATCTATCATTGAGAAAGAGGAGATCATAGAAAAGTTAAATCCAGAACCAGAACAACATGTATTTTTTACCACCATCGCCTATGACACGCCCTACCATATTTACAATCCGTCAGATCAATGGGTGTTAACCATGCGGGACGAAGTATTACTCGTTTGTGGCATTGCGAATCCACTCCCTTTAAAAAATTATATTCACGAAAACACACATACCTACTATCAAATAAGTTATAGCGATCATCATATTTTCTCCATAGAAGATTTAAATGAGATCAAAGAAAAATTCAATCAAATTAATTCAAAGAGCAAATTAATTTTAACCACCGAAAAGGATGCAGTACGACTGGTAAAATATACAGAAGAACTTAACGACATTCCATTATATATTTTGCCCATTAAACCTCAATTTTTATTTGGGGAGCAGGGTAAGTTTGATGCGCTGGTTATTAATAATGTTGCACAATTTTATAAACACAACAATGGGAACTAAGAAAAAAACAACAAGAAAGGGGAAACCCACAACAAAAAATACAAATATTACCACGAGTTATACAGGCACTTTAGATATTGCAAAATCGGGGATGGGCTTTGTGATGGTATCAGGATTGGAAAACGATATATTGGTTTTTCCAACTGATTTTAATACTGCTTTAAAAGGAGATCAAGTACAGGTAAAGATTACAAAAATCAGACAAGGTACTGGTAAAAAAGAAGGGAAAGTACTAGAAGTATTAAAACGAAAACAAGTTTCCTTTGCAGGAACGATGCAGGTTACGAATAAGCATGCCTTTTTTATACCGAACAGTATTCATCCCATGCCGGATATCTATATTCCAATTAAATATTTAAATGGGGCAAAAGATAAGGATCGTGTAATGGTTAAGCTCATTAGCTGGGATAAGGCCAGTCGCAAACCAGAAGGGGAAGTATTAAATATATTCACCCCTGAACAAGAAAATGATTTGGCAATGAAATCGATTGTGGCTGAAGCAGGATTTTCATTGGAATTTAGTGCCGAAACTTTGGCTTTTGCAAGATCATTATCTGACAAGGTATCGGAAGCTGAAATCGCCAAAAGAAAGGATTATAGAAAGGTGTTAACTTTTACGATTGATCCAGTAGATGCCAAAGATTTTGATGATGCCATTTCTTATCAGGTGTTACCGAATAAAAACATTGAAATTGGCGTGCATATTGCAGATGTAAGTCATTTTGTACAACCAGGCACTGCAGTCGATCATGAAGCCTTTGAACGCGCTACATCGGTGTATTTACCAGATAGGGTATATCCTATGTTACCAGAACGTATCTCCAATGAATTATGTTCTTTGCGCCCTCATGAAGAAAAGTTAACTTTTTCAGCCACATTTGAAGTAGATCCAACTGGAGCCATTGTGCAAACCTGGTTTGGTAAAACAATTATTTATTCTGATCGTCGATATACGTATGAGCAGGTGCAGGAAATTATTGACACAAAAACGGGCGATCCAACTATGGATCACGTGAATGAAATTTTGTGGCTTTTGGAGTTTACCCAAAAATTAAGACAACAACGTTTTGATCATGGCGCTATTAATTTTTCATCACAGGAAGTTCGCTTTACTTTAGATGAAAAAGGAAAGCCGATTGGAATAACAGTGAAGGAAAGTAAGGAATCACATCAGCTTATTGAGGAATTAATGTTAAAAGCGAATCAACTCATTGCTGAAAAAATGGGAAAAATTAAAATTAAAAAGGAACCTTTGCCTTTCCCATTCCGTATTCATGACCAACCGAATGAAGAAAAACTCGCACCTTTTGTAGTTTTTGCTAAAAAACATGGATATACTTTCAACATTGATACCCCAGAACATATTGCACATAGTTTTAATCAACTCATGCAAGCGGCTAAGGGTAAACCGGAACAACACGTGATGGAGCAGTTAGGTATTCGGACCATGGCTAAAGCGGTTTATACGTCAAAAAATATTGGGCATTACGGATTAGGGTTTGAAAACTATTGCCATTTTACTTCACCTATTCGTCGTTATCCAGATATTTTAGTGCATAGAATTGTGGAATCGGTAATTCAAGGTCACCCCATGAATGACGAAAATTTAGAAGAAAAATGTGTACAATGTAGTGAAAGAGAACGTGCAGCTATGGAAGCAGAAAGAGCATCTAACAAATACAAGCAAGTTGAATTTATGCGTTCCTATGTTGGCCAAAGTTTTGAAGGGGTTATTAGTGGCGTATCCAGTTTTGGATTTTGGGTGGAAACCGTTGCCCATAAATGCGAGGGCTTGGTGAGTATTACCAGCTTATCCAAATATGATGATTTCAGGCATGTTGAAACTGATTATGCCCTCGTGGGATTAAGATCTGGGCGTAAATTTAATATGGGTGATAAGATCATGATTAAGGTAATTGCCGCCAATTTAGACAAGCGCCAATTAGATTATGAATGGGATATGAGCCCGGTGGTTTAGCTATAAATTTAGTGTTATTTCATTGGGTGATTTTGACCCATTTTTAGCCTTAATTTATTACCCACAACTGTGGATAAAAGAACCAAAAATAGACCCCAATTTTTAAAGAAAAAAGGCCTCAAAAAGTTATCTTCGTAATACATCAAAATGGGATATTTAATCCTCATTTTTGATGTAACGAAAGATAAAATATATGGAAGATAATTTAGGACTAGAAGCCACACAAGATAGTGATCGCGTTGTAAGGGTCAATATTGAGGAACAAATGAAAACATCTTACATAGATTATTCTATGTCAGTGATTGTTGGCAGAGCATTACCTGATGTTCGTGATGGATTTAAGCCAGTGCACCGCAGGGTTTTATTTGCAATGCATGAACTTGGTAACAACAGCAACAAGGCGTATAAAAAATCAGCACGTATCGTAGGAGAAGTCATGGGTAAATTTCACCCACATGGTGATACGGCTATTTATGATACTTTGGTTCGTATGGCGCAGGAATGGACCATGCGATATAAATTAGTGGATGGTCAAGGTAACTTTGGTAACCAAGATGGAGATCCACCTGCAGCAATGCGTTATACGGAAGCACGTTTACAACGTATTTCAGAAGCCATGTTGGACGATCTTGAAAAAGACACTGTCGACTTCCAACTAAACTTTGATGATAGTTTACAAGAGCCCTCTGTATTACCAACTCGTATCCCGCAACTTTTAGTAAATGGGTCTTCAGGTATCGCAGTAGGAATGGCAACCAATATGCTACCACATAATTTAAATGAAGTAGTGGATGGCTGTATCGCATACATCGGGAATAGAGATATTACTGTTGAGGAGTTAATTCAGTTTGTAAAAGCACCTGATTTCCCAACTGGGGGTATTATATACGGAATGGAAGGGGTTAAGCAAGGTTTAATGACCGGTAGAGGTCGTGTGGTGGTGAGAGGAAAATGCAATATTGAAACCAAGCCCAATGGTCGCGAATTAATCGTCATCAACGAAATACCTTACCAGGTAAATCGTGATACTTTAACGGATCGTATTGGTCAATTAGTAGTAGATAAAACGATTGATGGCATTACGCACGTGAACAATGAAAGTAATAAGCGTGAAGGTACTCGTATTGTCATTGAATTACGTAAGGATGCAGTTGCGCAGGTCATCATTAATCAATTATTTAAATTTACCGAACTACAAACAAGTTACGGTATAAATAATGTTGCCTTAAGTAAAGGCCGTCCTAAAATTTTAAATGTTCGTGATTTAATTAGCGAGTTTGTTGATTTTAGAATGGAAGTGGTAATTCGTCGTGCAAAATTTGAATTAAAGAAAGCAGAAGATCGTGCACATATTTTAGAAGGATATTTAATTGCTTTAGATCATTTAGATGAAGTAATACGTTTAATCCGTAGCTCCGCTAATCCAGATGCAGCGAAAGAAGCCTTGATGACTGCAGGTTGGGGTATTTCAGAAGTACAAGCAAAAGCAATCTTAGAATTAAGATTACAACGCTTAACGGGTATGGAGCGCGAAAAAATTAAAGAAGAATTTGATCAGTTGATGAAATTGATTGCTTCTTTAAAAGAATTATTAGGAAGCGAGTATTTACGTTTTGAATTAATCAAAACTGAATTATTAGAAGTGAAAGAGAAATTTGGAGATGAACGTAAATCTGAAATTCAATACTTAGCAGATGAAATGAAATTGGAAGATTTAATTGAAGAAGAAGATGTGGTGATTACCATTTCTCATTTAGGTTATATCAAACGCACTTCTGTTTCAGAATATCGCCAACAAAAAAGAGGTGGTCGTGGTGCCATTGGTTCAAAAACAAGAGAAGAAGATTATGTAGAGCATTTATTTATTGCATCTACGCATGATACCATGTTGTTCTTTACTGAAAAAGGAAGATGTTTCTGGCTAAGGGTGTATGAAATTCCAGAAGGTGAAAAAACTAGTAAGGGTCGTGCAGTTCAAAATTTAATACAAATACCGCAGGATGATAAGGTAAAAGCGATTATTGAAGTTCGTAAGCTCGACGACAAGGATTATGTGAGCAATCATTATATCGTTTTATGTACCAAGCGTGGAATCATTAAAAAAACTTGCTTAGAGGAATTTAGTCGTCCAAGAGTAAGTGGTGTGAATGCGATAACCATTAACGAAGGAGATGAATTATTAGCAGCACGTTTAACAGATGGAAACAATGAAATCATGATGGCGGTTAAATCTGGTAGAGCTATTCGTTTCCCAGAGGAAAAAGTACGTCCAACAGGTCGCGGCGCCATTGGAGTTGCAGGTATTGAAGTAGATAACGAAACCGATGAAGTGGTTGGATTGGTTTGTGTAAATAGAGAAGATAAAAACCGTACCATATTAGTGGTAAGCCAACAAGGTTATGGTAAAAGAACAGCTATTGATGACTATCGTATAACCAATCGTGGCGGTAAAGGGGTGAAAACAATTAATGTCACCGAAAAAACAGGAAGCTTGGTTGGTTTAATGGATGTACTTGAAAAAGAAGATTTAATAATTACCTGTAAATCAGGGGTAACCATTCGAACCAGTATTACTGAAATCAGAGAAGCGGGTAGGGCAACACAAGGAGTAAAATTAATTCGATTAGATGAGGGTGATGAAATTGCTGCCACTTCAAAAATTGAAGAACAGGACGTTCCTGAATTGGATATAGCAGAAGGCGCAGAAGTATCCGGCGAAGCAACGGATGACATGATTGCATCAACTGATAATGAAGGCGCTACCGATACTGAAAATAAAGTAGATGATAGTTTAAATGACGCGGGAGATGATACACCTGAAAACTAATTACGCTATCTAAGAAAAATAAGAAATTTAATCTTTAATGGTGTTTAAAATTAACGCCAACCAAAACCAAAAATCATGAAAAAAATTATCGGATTGTTAAGCTTAGTGACATTCATGCAAATAAGCTATGCGCAAGACTTTAAAAAAGTTCAGGGCATATTATTATTGAAAAAATTTGATGCTGCAAAAATTGAGTATGATAAAACACTTACCAAAAATCCTTCACTAGCAACTACACCTGATGGTGTTTATTTAAAAGCCGTTATTTATGATGGCTTAGCTAAAGACAGTACAATTTCAATAAAATATCCAAACGCGTTCAATATTATGCGTTCATCTGTTGAACAATATATGAAAATGGATACCAGCTTTAAGGTTGCTGTAGAATATGGTCAAGATCCATTTTTTACTATTTATTTTAAAGCATTCAAGGATGGGGTAGCAGGCTTTAGTAGTAAAGACTGGAAAAAATCAGCAGAAAATTTTGATGAAGCAGTAAGATTAAGCGATATCATTTTCTCAAAAGGTTGGGCTAATGCAAAACAAAAATTTGATACAACATCATTAATGTATGCTGGTTATGCCCATCAAAATGCCGGAAATAAAGCAACTTGTGCAGCTTATTACAAAAGATTAATTGATGCTAAAATAAATTCAAGTGAGTTAATTGACGCATATCGTTATCTATTAGTGTATTATATTGATACAAAGGATAAATCAGGTTTTGATACTTATTATAAAATAACCCAAGCAGCATATCCAGCTGAAAATTGGTTTGAATATAAGACAGACTATATTGATAAGCATTATAGTATGGAAGAAAAAATAGCTTCTTATGATGAAATGATTACCGATAATTCAATCACTGAATTTGCTTGTCAAATGTTTGGTGATATGTTTATGGCTGGAAAATCAATGGATGGAGTGAGTGCTGAATTATCAAATACTTATTTACTTAAAGCACAAGATGCTTACAAAAAAGCATTTTCAATGAATGCAAATAATTTTGCTGCAGCCTTTAATGCAGGTATCAGTTATTATAATCAATTTTCTGTATTGGATGATAAAGTAGCTGAAAATATCAGAACCTTACAATCATTAAATACCAACAGACCCGCTCCTTCAAAAGATCCTAAAAAGAAATTATTAGAAGATGCTAAATTTAAAGCTTCTATTGATTCTGTAAAAAAATTAAATGTGGCATTAGATCAACCCATTTTAGTTAAAGTGGATGCAGCTATTGAATGGATCGAGAAAGCATATAATAATCTAAAAGACAAAGACAAATTCACAAAGCCTGAGAAGAATGTTATTTCAAGATCAGTTGATTTTTTAGCTACATTATACAGTTACAAAAGAGATAAATCAAGAGGAAAGGATCAAAAAGCGTATGATGAATTTGATGCTAAATATAATTTCTACGATACATTACATGATAAGTACCAATAGTACTTTATAAATACTAAAAAGCCGTCCCAATTAATTTTTATATCGGGACGGCTTTTTTTTGGGTATCAATTATTACATATTCCTGCATTAATCTCTTAATACCACTGTTATTTTATAGTTTTTTGTTTCATTTAATTCAACTGTAACATCTTCTCCACCAAATTTAAATACCGCTTGAATAGGGAAGATGACATTCTGAAAAATATAGCTGTTTCTTTTTTGTTGATTGGTTCTAGGAAACATCTCTTGAAACGACCCCTTATTAAAGGTATGTTCCGTTAAGGTGGGTTTTGGCATTTCACCTGATAAAGTAGCAGATCCACCTGAAACCGATTCCACACTTACTTCAATAATATTTCCACTGGGATTCGCTGGTTCGGTTGTAATATTCGCATTACTCACCATGTAGGATTTACTTATAATTTTAAAAGGATATTCATAAAAGCCAACGTATTGGTCTTTTTTCCAATAGCCAACTAGGGTACTATCCTTATCAAAAATGGTTCTATATTTTAATTCACCATAACCTTCTTTTTTGCCTTTTTTAAAGCTGCCTTTGAATACATTACCGGAAGCATCTGTCATAACGCCAATACCATCTGGTTGGCCATTTTTTTGATCGCCCACATATGTGGTTGCTTTTTGTACAGATTTTTGGGCTTTTAAACTCATGGTTTGACTACAGATAGTAAGTGCAATTAAAAAGCTTAGTAGGTATTTCATAGTAGGTTATTTGGAGATATAATACTGTTTCAAGGTTTGTACTGTAAAGCTATAAATTAATTCAAATAGATAATGAGGAGCAAACCCTTATTTGACTAATAAGCTATTTAACATAATGTTAATTATAAGCAATAAATATAGATGAATTAGGGGATTATAGCTAGAATATGGTAGAATAGATTGTTAGAATACGGTAGAATAGATAGCTATAGATGTATATAGGTTCAATCGAACTAATGAAGTATCATGTAGTGTTTATTTGTATAGTCTCTATCTAATTGATAGTATATTGGGAATATAATTAACAGGCATTGAATGATATTGTAAATGATTTATGGGTTTCAAATGATTAGAAACCATTCTAGTAAAAAATAAATTATCTTAAAAAACACATTTACAAGTACTTATAAATGGTTATTTGTATATTTAATTTAACCTAATTGATTATAGGCTTCCAATAATCGTATTTGGTTTAATGTACGCTGGTAATTTTGGCCTTCATAGGATGCCCCGTAATAAATATCATTATTCAAATGGTCTGTCAAAAAGCGAAGTGCTTGCATATATATTAAAAATTGACCGCTAAAAAAGAAGTGGTCCAGCTCAAAATTTGAAAGCACGTCCTTCATATAATGTAAATAGCCATTTTTTAAGGCTTGCCATTTTTCACCATCCACCCATATTTTATTCAAATCTCTTTCTTCCTCGGAAACGGGACATAAACAAGTACGACACATGTCGCCTACATCGCTTATATAGTAACCGGACATCGTAGTATCTAAGTCAATCACACATATTGCCTGTTCCTGACCATCTATCTTATTGAATAGTACATTGCTAATTTTGGTGTCATGATGTGTAACCCTCTTTTTTACATCCTTATGATATATGTAATTATTATAAGTATCTACATAATGCTTCAATGAAAGCAATAATTTGATTTGCTCCTGGCTTTGCTCAATTCTGTGCGCATTTCCATTTTGAATAGCTTCAGTAAATTGTTGGTACCTGAAATTCAAGTCATGAAACTGTACAAGCGTATCAGTTAAGTGATTGGAATCAAAATCCTTTAAAGTATAGGTAAAGTTGGCAAACTGTTTTGCGGCAGCTTCTACTTGTGCTTTATGATCAAGTACACTTAATGCATACCCTTCAATTTTATTAAATGCTCTATAATAACCTCCCTCCCATTCAATTAAGGTATTTCCTTTAAGCGTTGGCATCAAATGCTTGTATAAGTAATTAGGGTTCGTTTCTTTAATGTAAGCCCCTATCGCATTAATATTCGCATCAATGGCTTTGGGATTTTTGAAAACATTATGATTGATGGATTGCAGAATAAAATCACCATGGGTGGTTTTTACAGAATATGTTCTATTAATTAAACCTTGTTGAATTGTATCATACACATTCACTTCCCATCCATATAAATCAAATAAATGTTGCATAATTATTTATTGAATTAAAATTACATAAATAAACACATTGTTTGTATCTTGAACATGATTATTTAATAACATAAACGCTGCAATAAAATGGATCGTCGCAAATTTATCAATCTAGGTGGAGTAGGAATATCAACTTTTACATTATCCGGTTTTATTCCTAAAAATTCGGTGACAAAACCAATTGTAATTTCTACTTGGGATGCAGGTATTGCAGCTAATGCCGGTGCTTGGACCATACTAGGTGCTGGTGGTAAAGCACTTGATGCAGTGGAAAAAGGAGTCATGGTTACGGAAGATGAAATGAACTGCTGCGTTGGTTTAAATGGAAATCCAGATAGAGATGGGCATGTAACCTTAGATGCATCAATCATGGATCATGAATTTAATTGCGGAAGTGTGGCATTTTTAGAACGTATCAAACATCCAATATCAGTGGCACGACGCGTAATGGAAAAAACACCACATGTGATGTTAGTGGGTGAAGGCGCACAACAATTTGCTATAGAACAAGGATTTAAATTAGAGTCCGGTGAATTATCAAAAGATGCTAAAAATTCATATAATAATTGGTTGAAAAAATCAGAATACAAACCAGTCATTAATATTGAACGCAAAAATGCAATGAGTCAATTAGATGCAAATAAAATGGCACCACATCGTTTATCGAATGGAGAATGGAATCATGATACCATTGGAATGATCGCATTAGATAGTTTTGGTAATTTAAGTGGTTCATGTACCACAAGTGGTGCAGGTTTCAAAATGCGTGGTCGAGTTGGCGACTCTCCTGTTATTGGGGCAGGTTTGTATGTGGATAATGAAGTGGGTGCAGTTGTTGCCACAGGTCAAGGAGAAGATGTAATTAGAGTTGCAGGTGCAAGTGCTGTAGTGGAACAAATGAGACAAGGAAAAACACCTACGGAAGCTTGTAAAATTATTGTAGAGCGTATTAATCGAATCAAGAAAGAAAAAGCAAAGGAGATACAAATATGTTTTATTGCTGTCAATAAGAATGGTGTTTTTGGTTCTTATTCACTACACAAGGGATTTAATTATGCTGTTCATACCAATGAAGGAAATAAATTGTACGAAGCAAAATCATTAGATTAAATCGTTTTTTATTATAGTCAACTATATGTCAAAAGTCACTTTAGAAATTGCTGTTTTTTCTGTTCAATCAGCCTTGGATGCCATACAAGCGGGTGCGCATAGAATTGAACTTTGTGAAAATCCAAATGAAGGTGGTACTACCCCATCCTATGGAAGTTTACTGGCCATGTCAAAACAACAAACAGTTCCTGTTTTCCCTATCATTAGGCCAAGAGGCGGTGACTTTTTATATACGGAGATGGAATTTCAAATCATGAAACAGGATGTAATAGTCGCAAAGGAATTAGGATTTAAAGGAGTGGTGATTGGATTATTAAAATCAGATGGGCGCATTGATAAAATCAGAACTGCAGAATTAGTTTCCTTAGCGAAACCGATGCAAGTAACTTTTCATCGTGCTTTTGATAGGTGTGTTGATCCAATACAAGGACTTGAAGATATTATAGAAACAGGATGTCATCGAATTTTAACAAGTGGGCAAGTGCCTAATGTAGCCAATGCATTGCCATTAATCAAACAATTAGTGGAACAAGCAAATGGTCGAATTGTTATCATGCCAGGTAGTGGTGTGCGCGCTAATAATATCAATGAAATTTTAATGCAAACAGGGGTAGTGGAAATTCATAGTTCTGCACGACAAAATAACCCATCGAAAATGGAATTTAATGTAACATCTATGAATGAAAATTTACAAAGCACAGGTGTGGATGTGGATGAAATTAAAATAATGTTATCTTATTTATAAATTAGAATACACCAGCTACTAATATAACATTCTTGCTCTAATCGTGTGTTTGACTTCTTTCAATAAATCAAAGGCTGTTTTAGATAATTTTGAATCCACATCTAAAACTACATATCCAATTTCATCATTCGTTTTTAAATATTGACCCACAATATTTATTTTATTTTTGGACATCACGGTATTGATAGCACTCAATACACCAGGTACATTGTTATGAATATGTAAAATACGATGCGCGCCATCTACAGGAGGTAAACCAATCGAAGGAATACTGTGTGATCCGTTTGAAACGCCTCTTTCTAAATATTGGTATAATTTAATACTTACATCTTCTCCAATATTTTCCTGCGCTTCCTCTGTACTTCCACCAATATGTGGTGTTAAAATTACATTGGATAAACCTTGCATCGGGGTTTCAAATTTATCCCCATTTTTTTCTGGCTCCAAAGGATACACATCAATAGCAGCACCAGATACCGCTTTTGATTTGATGGCTTTACTTAAAGCGGCTAAGTCAACCACTTCTCCCCTAGCATAATTTATTAATATCGCACCTTGCTTAAATTGTTTGATTACTTCAGCGCTAATTAAATTTTTAGTTTGATTGGTTTCTGGCACATGAATGGATATGATATCTGAATTGCTTACCAATTCTTTTAATGATTTCACCGCTTGTGCATTTCCTAAAGGAAGCTTTGCATCGGTATCATAAAACTTTACCTTCATGCCCATGGCCTCTGCCATGATACTTGTTTGGGTACCAATATTGCCATAACCAATTAAACCCATTGTTTTCCCTCTTAGCTCAAAACTTCCTTTGGCTTCTTTATTCCAAATGCCTTCATGAGCCGCTTTGTTTTTATCCACTATTTTTCGAATCAACATAATAGATGCACCAATGACTAATTCAGCAACACTTCTAGTATTACTATAAGGGGCATTAAAAACAGCAATTCCTTTTTGTTTGCAAGCTTTAATATCCACTTGATTAATACCAATACAAAAACAACCGATGGCTTGTAATTTTTTTGCGCTATCTAATACTTTTTTTGAAATAAATGTTTTAGAACGAATACCTAAAATATGTACATCTTTAATTACCTTAATTAATTCTTCCTCACTTAATGCACCCGATATTTTTTTAACATCCGTATATCCTTGTTCTTTAAAATACTGCACCGCCTTGTCACTGATATTTTCTAGAAATAATACTTTGATTTTGGCCTTGGGATAACTGGTATTGTCAATATTGCTCATGCTACAAAGTTAAAAAAAATAACTGTTTTGTATTCATTAACAATAAATTAAGTCATTGTAGCGTTATTTTGTAGATACTTATCCCTTTTGCACCCTATAAAAGCGAACAGATGATTGTGAGACTCACCTTAATTTTAGGTATTTTTCTTTTAAGCTCCGCTTGTGGAACTAGCCAGGGGCCTAATCCATTGGTCAATTACCCGTTTGCCTATCAAAAATTAAGCCCCACCGATAAGGATAAATTAATGAACGAAGTCAAGGCGAAATATGAAACCATTTTAGGTAAAAAAGGGTTTAGTGGTCAAATTTTGGTGGCAAAAAATGGACAGGTGGTATTTGAAGACTATAAAGGCTATTCCAACTATAGTAGCAAAACTTTAATCCAACCCGAAACCCCCATTCATTTGGCTTCCATTTCTAAAACTTTTACTGCCATGGCGGCATTAAAATTATGGGAACAGGAAAAATTGGATTTAAAAGCCCCAGTAGCAAAATATTTAAATAAGTTTCCCTACAAAGAGGTGACCATTGAACAATTATTATCGCATCGTAGTGGATTGGCTGATTACACTTATTTTATGGAATCAAAGAAGTATGCTTCTGTTCGAGTTAAAAATAAAAGAGGTAAATGGATCAAGCGATTAAAGCTAATTAAAAACGAAGCACCATTTAAATCAGGATTATATAAAAACCAAGATGTATTGGATTATATGGTTGCTCGAAAGCCTTTGCCACAGGCATCTCCAGACCGCGTATTTAAATATTGTAATACCAATTACGTTTTGCTTGCATTGGTCATTGAGAAAATCACTAGTCAATCTTTTCCTGATTATATGAAAGAAAACATTTTCAAACCTTTGAAAATGGAGAATACTTATGTTTTTGATGCTTCATCCATCAGTAAATACACCCCTTCCTATAATGCGAAAATGGTGCCTTATAAAATTGAGAAATACGATTGTATCTACGGGGATAAAAATGTGTATAGTACCGCAAGGGATATGTTTTTATGGGATAAGGCCTTAACCGAGGGTAAATATTTACAGCAGGCTACGATGGAAATGGCTTATGAACCCAAAAGTCCTACCAACAAATACTTCCATAATTATGGATTAGGTTGGCGTATTTTGACCAATCCCAATGAGGAAAAACTGATTTATCATAATGGCTGGTGGCATGGCAATAACACTGTTTTTACTAGGCTAATACGAGAAACTGCCACTATTATCATATTGGGCAATAGATACAATAGCTCCATTTATAAAGGAAAGCAAATTGCGTCTGTTTTTACAGGCAAGGAGGATACGACAAGTTTAGAGGAGTAAACTCCGTATTTTTTGCCTTTTTTTGGATTTTCTGCCCTATTTTTGCATCCCCTTAATTTTAACTACCGAATATAAGTTTCTTATGAAAGAATGTATCAATGATTGTTTGTTTTATGCCGTTCCGGCAATGGGTATTGTAGGTTTATTATATACCTTATTGAAATTCAATTGGGTATCTAAGCAAGACGCTGGTAATGACCGTATGAAAGAGATCAGCACTTATATTGCTGAAGGCGCTATGGCTTTCTTGAAAGCAGAGTGGAAAATACTAGGCTATTTTGTAGTGATCGTAGCCTTATTGTTAGGCTTTATGGCAACAAAAAATGCCGAAAGTCATTGGAGTATTGCGATATCCTTCGTTATTGGTGCTGTTTTCAGTGCTACTGCTGGATATATCGGTATGAAAGTTGCTACTAAAGCAAATGTAAGAACCGCACAAGCTGCTAAAACTAGTTTGGCTAAAGCTTTAAAAGTATCCTTTACAGGTGGATCCGTAATGGGATTAGGTGTTTCTGGATTAGCTGTTTTAGGTTTGGGCGGTTTGTTTTTAGTGTTAAAAAGCATGTTCTATGTAAATGGAGATCCTTCTGAAATGTTAAGAACCATTGAGGTTTTAACTGGATTTTCACTAGGTGCTGAATCTATCGCATTATTTGCCCGTGTGGGTGGTGGAATTTATACAAAAGCGGCTGATGTAGGCGCTGATTTAGTTGGTAAAGTAGAAGCAGGAATTCCTGAAGATGATCCACGTAATCCGGCAACGATTGCAGATAACGTAGGAGATAATGTGGGTGATGTTGCAGGAATGGGTGCCGATTTATTTGGTTCTTATGTTGCAACGGTATTAGCTACAATGGTTTTAGGACAAGAAGTTACCGCAGTAGGTGGTGGCAGATTAGTAGATGCCTTTGGTGGCTTATCTCCTATTTTATTACCAATGATGATTGCTGGTGTAGGGATATTATTATCGATCATAGGAACTTTGTTCGTTAGAATTAGTGAAGATGCTGGATTGAACACGGCAACTGTTCAAAAGGCTTTAAATATGGGTAATTATGGTTCAATGATTTTGACAGCGATTGCTTGTTATTTCCTTGTAAGTTATATTTTACCAGAAACCATGGCATTACGTGGTATTGAATTCTCAAGAAATGGAGTGATTGGCGCTATTGCTGTTGGATTAATCGTAGGAACTTTAATGAGTATCATTACTGAATACTACACAGCAATGGGTAAACGCCCAGTTTTAAGTATTATTAAACAATCTAGCACAGGTCACGCTACCAATATTATTGGTGGTTTAGCGATTGGTATGGAATCAACCTTTATGCCAATTATCGTATTGGCAGCAGGAATTTTTGGTTCTGCATATTGCGCAGGTTTATACGGTGTAGCTATTGCTGCTGCAGGTATGATGGCGACCACAGCGATGCAATTAGCGATTGACGCGTTTGGTCCAATTGCGGACAACGCAGGTGGTATTGCTGAAATGAGTGAATTACCAGCGGAAGTGCGTGAGAAAACAGATATTTTAGATGCAGTTGGTAATACAACCGCAGCAAGTGGTAAAGGATTCGCCATTGCTTCGGCTGCATTAACATCTTTAGCATTATTCGCAGCCTTTGTGGGTGTAGCGATGCCTAATAACCAACATATTGACATCTACAAAGCGGACGTTTTAGCGGCTTTATTCGTAGGTGGAATGATCCCTTTTATCTTCTCTTCTCTAGCGATTAGTGCGGTTGGAGATGCAGCGATGGCAATGGTGGAGGAAGTGCGTCGTCAGTTCCGAACTATTCCAGGAATTATGGAAGGTACCGGAAAACCAGAATATGAAAAATGTGTGGCAATTAGTACGGAAGCTTCATTGAAAAAAATGATGTTACCAGGTGCAATTACCATCATCTCTCCTATTTTAATTGGATTCACCATGGGTCCAGAAGCACTGGGTGGTTTCTTAGCTGGTGCAACTGTAAGTGGTGTATTGATGGGTATATTCCAAAACAATGCTGGTGGTGCTTGGGATAACGCAAAAAAATCATTTGAAAAAGGTGTTGAGATCAATGGTGAGATGTTCTATAAAAAATCAGAGCCCCATAAAGCTTCTGTAACTGGAGATACTGTGGGAGATCCATTTAAAGATACATCTGGTCCTTCTATGAATATTTTAATCAAATTGATGTCGATTGTTTCATTAGTCATCGCGCCTTCATTAGCGCAAATTCATGCTAGCAAAGCACCAATTGAGGTTAAATCGCAAAATGTGAATATATCTGTGATCAACACAGATACTGCTTTATCAGCTAAAATAACTGCTGATACTGCTAATACAGTTACCATTACAGCAGATACCAAAACATTAGTACAAGCTTTAATAGAGGACAATTTAGCACCAAAAGATAATATTAGCATTCAAATTAAGAATGGTCAAATTAGTGTTAATGGAAAAGCTTTAACAGAAGCTCAAAATGCCAAATACAGTCAATACTTAATAGCTAAACCAAACAAATAGCGCTTAATTTTCAAAAGACTTTTTTAATAAATTTTAACAAAAATCCATCCCTGTTTTTCGGGGGTGGATTTTTTTTTTAGAAAACATTTCGTAGATTGCTTACGAATATAATCGTATAAACTATGAGTAAGACATTTAAGCCCACGGAAAGTGAACTTGAAATTTTAAGTATCCTATGGGAAAAACAAACAGCTACTGTTCGTGAAGTGCATGAAATAGTTCAAAAAACGAAGGATGTTGGCTATACGACAACATTAAAATTAATGCAGATCATGAATGAAAAGGGTTTAGTGACGCGCAATGTAATGTCTAAAACACATATCTATACACCCACTATTCAAAGAGAAATTGCACAGGAACAATACCTCAATAAAATGATTCATACCTTATTTGGAGGCAATGCATCTCAATTAGTATTGCAGGCTTTAGGTACACATCCTACTTCTAAAAATGATTTGGATCAAATAAAATCAATGATAAATTCATTGCAAAATAAATAATAATACAATCGTATTATGGAAGTACTATCTAATATACCCAATGCAATATTAAATAATATCGGCTTCATGGCTATATTATTTATGGTGTATGAGTGTGTTAAATGGATGGGTAATTTAAAACCAGCAAAATTGTTCCTATTCGCAGGTGCCATTCAAGTAATCAGTTTATTACAATTCATTAGTAGCATTTTTGCAGACCATACTTTTAGCTTAATTGAGATGACTGCTAAAATTGCCAATGTTACAATTCCATTAAATAATAACAATAACATACAATGGCTAACCTTAATCGGCTTCACCTATTGTATTATTTTGATTTATTTTTTAGTAAGAATTTTGTTTCAGTTTAAATATATAGCTGGTTTAAAAAAGTCGGCAAATTTTACGCAGTCTGATTTTTTAACAAGTAGTCTTCCGACCCATATATTAAAAAATACAGCAAATATTAAAATTGGCTTTAGTGACCAGATTGACGCTCCTATTACTTTTGGCTGGCTTACCCCTATCGTGTTACTGCCGATTGCAATTTGCAATCAACTGACTACGAAAGAAATGGAGACTATTTTAATCCACGAAATAGCGCATATCCTCAGAAAAGATTACCTAGTTAATATTATCATTAGCCTAAATCAAACCATTTTATTTTTCAATCCATTCTCTATATTATTAAAAAAGGAAATGAGTTTGCAAAGGGAAATTGCTTGTGATTTAATAGTCATTAAAAACAATCCAAAAAAAGTTGAATACATGAATGCATTATTAAAAATTGCAGAACATGTAAATAATCGTATCTCTAATAGCGCCAGTCTAACTATGGGAATTCTTGGATCACAAAGCGAATTATTGAAAAGAATACAATATTTTAACAATGTTAGTATTCATTCAAGCAAACAATTCATTGTAAAATTAAGTATGGGGGCCGTATTAGGCAGTTTCATTTTTATATCAACAGGTCCAACAACTATTACAAATAATAATACCCCTATTGCGATAAATGCAAATTATATTATAAAAAATAACAACTTAGCTGTTGCAGTCACAAATAAAAAAGCAACCAAGGTATTAAAGCAATCGCATATAATTAAAGGCATAAAGGAAAAACACAGTCACGATTTAAAAAATGAAACCTATGCGAGTTTGGTTGATCAAACTTTATTGTGGATTAAAAAACATGAACCTGCGACAAAGTTGGCTACTTATCAAGAAGAATTAGATAATGATTCTTATAAAATTGCAGATAAATTATTAATCCGCGCCATTTTCTCCAATTACCAATTAAAAAGAGATTTATTGAATCAAAAATTGGCAAAAGCTAGTAATTTGAAAGAAGCGTTGGACTATTTATTAAAGAGTGAGGAATTGGAACAAATTAAGCAATATGAAAAGTGGACAAAGGAATTCCTTCAAACGCATCCCCAAAATATAGATACTACTTTATTGGAGGAGCCCATAATTTACTAATCTCTCTGCCTCCCACACAAAATAACATGTCTAATATAGACGCGTTTGTAACAAAATCAAGTTGGTCTGAAAATACTTGTTGGTACTTTGGCAATCCGTTAAGTTGGTTGTAATTTTTGGGTAACCATGGATCATAGTATTTTATAACTTCATCTAGGTCAACTTGATGATATGGCGAACTCATATCCCAATTCACTTTTAATTGCGTTTGTAGCCAGTCGGAACATTGTAATAAAAAATCAACTAATTTTGTTGGTTTTTTTTCATATAATGCAGTTAAACTTTCTTCATAATATTCAAAATAAGGTGCCCTCTTATAACTGGTGATGATGGATTTTAAATGTTGTGCGCTCCATGGTGAATCATAAGCAATTGTAATATCCTTTATGGGTGTTTTTTGATCTCGGCCACCTACAATGGGGATGGTTAACATTAAGGGTCCTTGTGAAGTAACAATAACCATTCTATTTTTGAAACTCATCTTTGTAAATGGTGCATCCAAATCAAATACCACATTTCTATTTTCCATTAATGTTTTCACAAAATGAATACTTCCAAAATATTGTAGGTCTGTTTTAAAAATTGACTGGGGCATGTGGTTCAATAATCATTTACGATAAGTAAATATATTTCCATAATCAACAAATAACTAATAATTTTATACAAATATCAAAAATGAACTTTCGAATCATCCCCTACCTATTTTTTTTAGCATGTACATTATTGATTATTTCATGTAGTCAACCCCAGCCATTTGTTTTTAAAGGGTTGAAATCAATAAAAATTGAAAAAGCCAGTTTAGGAAAAAATGTATTCAAGGCTGAATTCACCTATGAAAATCCAAATTCATTTTCATTAGCATTAAATAAGTTGGACGCGGATATTTTTATCAACGATGAAAAATTTACGCATTATCATTTGGATACCGTATTTAATATCCCAGCAAATGCTGCATTTGATTTGCCCGCAATCATGGAAGTTGATTTAACTAGTATACTGAAAAATAGTATTGATTTAATATTCAATAAGCCAATGAAAATTAGTGTAAAAGGAACATCCACTTTATCAAAAGGCATGTTTACTAAAACCATCCCCATTGAATTTGAAACCACCCAAAAATTAAATTTGGCTTCCGTATTAAGTGGACGTAATTAAAATAATTTTAAAAAAAACAGATCGCAATTATTGTTTCCATGTAGAAGGACTATTGCGCCACTCCATTAACATATCCTGTATGTTCGCATCAACATCGCCTTTTTCAACCGCCAATTCAATTAAACTAGCATAATTGGTCAAGGAAATAAAAGGGACGCCTGCTTTTTTAAACGCTTCATCTGCAATATCAAATCCATAATTAAATATAGACACCATTCCTACAACTTCTAATCCTGCATTACGAAGTACATCCACTACTTGCAAACTACTTTTGCCTGTGGAAATTAAATCCTCAATTACTAAAATTTTATTAGTGGTTGCATAAGCACCTTCTATTTGGTTACCCAAACCATGTTCTTTTGGTTTTGGTCTCACATAGATATACGGAAGCTTTAGTTGATCTGCTGCCATGGCACCCCATGGTATTCCAGCAGTAGCTACACCAGCCAACATATCCGCGCCATCAAATTTCTCAAATATTACATTACACATTTCACTTTTAATAAAATCACGCACATAGGGAAAGGATAACACCTTTCGATTGTCACAATAAATTGGGCTTTTCCAACCACTTGCCCAAGTAAATGGTTCGTTTGGACTTAACTTTACTGCGCCAACTTGTAATAACTTTTCAGCGACGGCTTTTTGATTTGTCATAATTGTAAATTCGTAGAGCAAAATTAAAGTCAAATTGCTACATTCGTTGCAAGATTTATTAAATACTTTACACATTTTATGCCTACACAAATCATTGCAGCTGGTGGCCTAGTCACTAACCCAAAAGGCCAAATACTTTGGATATACAGAAGGGGATTTTGGGATTTGCCAAAGGGTAAATTGGACGAAGGTGAAACGATTCAAACTTGTGCACTTAGAGAGGTGGCGGAAGAAACAGGGATTAAGGACATCCGATTACATGAATTATTAAAATTTACGAATCATATCTATTTTGACAAATACTTAAATCAAGAAGTTGTTAAAAGAACCTATTGGTTTCATATGACCATTCCAACAACACAAACTGGTGTTCCTCAAATTACAGAGGATATCGAAAAAATTGAATGGCATTCACTTGCCACTGCAAAACATTGCTTAGCACAAACCTACCCAACTATCATTGAAGTGATTGAAGCTTATAGAGTAAAAATTAACGAAATTTAATCGTTGTTCAGAAGCGCTAAATAGTTATTAAACGCAATAGACTATTTTAAGGTTTTAATAACCGCTTCAGGTAAAAATGGAGAAGCGTCTCCCCCATTTCTGATAATATCTCTTACAATGGTTGATGCCACTGAGGTATATTTAGGTTCCCCTGTTAAAAAAATAGTTTCAATAGTACGATCCATTGTTCTATTGGCATCAGCGATTGTTTTTTCATATTCAAAATCACTCACGTATCTAATGCCTCTTAAAATAAAATGGGCGCCTATGGATTGACAAAAATTCACGGTTAATCCATCATAAGTAGCCACTTCAACCTTGGGTTGATCTTTGTAAATTTCATCAAACCATAACCTGCGTTGGTCTGCTGTAAACATGGGATTTTTAGAAGCATTGATACCAATACCCACTACTACTTTATCAAATAATGGTAAGGATCGATTAATGATATCTATATGACCTAAAGTAACTGGGTCAAAAGTTCCAGGAAATAAACAGATTCTTTGCATGGCTTAAAATTAGGAAAATTGCGTATAACTAAAGCAATTATGCAGGATTAGTTCGACCAGTCAACAGATATAAACAAGACATTCTCACTGCAACGCCATTTTCCACCTGGTCTAAAATGATCGAATGTGCACTATCTGCCACATCACTATCAATTTCTACCCCTCTGTTAATAGGGCCTGGATGCATAATGACAATATCTTTTGAAAGCTTATCCAACCTTTGTTTCGTGATACCATAAGCCATGTTATATTCCCTTAAAGATGAGAATAAAGGCTGATTTTGACGTTCTAATTGAATTCTAAGCACATTAGCCACATCACACCATGCAAGGGCTTTGTCAATGTTGTATTCAACTTTGATATCCATTGCTTCTTGAAGATAAGTAGGTATTAAAGTGGGAGGTCCAGAAACCATCACTTCAGCCCCCATTTTTTTAAGTAAATAAATATTACTTAAAGCCACCCTGCTGTGCATGATGTCTCCAATAATAGCCACTTTTAAACCAGCCAATTGGCCTAGTTTTTCCTGCATGGAGAATGCATCCAATAAGGCCTGTGTTGGATGCTCATTAATCCCATCCCCAGCATTTATAATAGCTGCATCAATGTGTTTGGCTAAATAATGGGGCGCGCCTGAAGCACTATGTCTCATTACGACCATGTCCACTTTCATGGACAAAATATTATTGACGGTATCTAATAATGTTTCCCCTTTCGCGGCAGAGGAATTGGACACAGTAAAATTGACTACATCCGCTGACAATCGTTTTTCAGCGAGTTCGAATGAAATTCTTGTTCTGGTTGAATTTTCGTAAAATAAGTTTACAATCGTAACATCCCTTAAAGTAGGAACCTTTTTAACAGGTCTTTGTAAAACTTCCTTGAATTGCGATGCAGTAGATAAAATAAGTTGGATATCCTCTTTAGTGAGGTCTTTGATACCAAGAAGATGTTTGGTAGATAGTGCCATTAAAAAACAAAATTAGTATATTTTTTTCAACCTTCCTTGTCTATTATCCAATATTTTAGTCCACCAGGAGTATTACATCATCTACCCCGTCATTTTCCTTCCACCTAACTTTTACCTTATAAGGGGACGCATCTATCATTTCCTTCCCTGTAAAATCGGGCTGTATCGGTAATTCTCGACTTGGTTTGCGATCGACCAAAACACATAAAGAAACCTTTGATGGACGACCAAAAGCCAATAAAGCATCCAAAGCGGCTCTGATGGTTCGACCTGTAAATAATACATCATCTATTAAAATAACCGTTTTCCCTTCAATACTAAAAGGCAGATCAGTTTGTGTTGCTAGGTGTAATTCTCTACGAATATCATCCCGATAAAAGGTAATGTCTAATTTACCATAAACTACTTGGTCCGCAGGTAATTCTTGGTGTAAAGCAGCTACAATTCGGTCACTTAAAAAGATGCCCCTTGGTTGTAATCCAATAATAACTGCATTGGTTAAACCTGGATAAGTTTCCAAAATTTGGTGTGCCAACCTTTTTATTATGCTCGGTAGCTGTTGTTCACTGATCAGCGTCATTCCGTTAAATTTTAATAAAATTACACCCTTTTTCTCAATTTTTAAGGTGCTTAATGAAACCCTTTGTATTTTGCACACATGGTGGGGATTCAGCAACTTACATTGGTTCAATTCAGGAATTACATTCAAAAGGAATTCCACTTTACAAATCGTATTGTGGGAATTGTTGGTCCCAATGGCGTTGGAAAAACAAATGTATTAGACGCCTTGTATTATTTGTCCTTTACCAAAAGTTATTTTAGCCGACCGGATGCGCAAAATGTACATCATGCTTATCAAGGTTTAAGAATTGATGGAAAATATAATATCAATAATAATGAGGTCACCATTTCCTGTATTATAAGAGAAAATTTAAAAAAAGAATTTTATTTCGATGAGGAAATGTACCCGAAGCATTCGCTGCATTTGGGAAAAATTCCCTGTGTGATGATTGCCCCGGATGACGTTCAAATTATTACTGGTGCAAGTGAAGAACGAAGAAAATTAATGGATAGTTTATTGTGTCAAATACATCCCCCCTATCTAAAATATCTAATTCAATACAATAAAATTTTATTACAACGCAATAGTCTTTTAAAAATTGCCAATGAAACAGGAAATTTAGATAACTTACTTTTAGAAACATTGAATGAACAATTAATGGCGAATGGAAATCCTATCCATGAATATCGAAAACAATTAATGCAGGAATGGTTACCCGAAGTTTTAAAATTATACCAGCACTTAGCAGGACAAGCAGACGATATCTCCATCAAATATCAATCTACTTTAAGCGACCAGGATTTTAAAACATTACTTACGCAATCATTACCCAAGGATACCTTACTACATCGTACAAATGTGGGAATACATAAGGACGATCTGGTGGTGACCATACAAAATCAACCCTTCAAACAAGAAGCTTCTCAAGGACAAAGAAAAAGTTTATTGTTCGCCATTCGACTTGCCGAATGGATGATTTTAAAAAAATACAAAGGATTTTCACCCATCTTATTAATGGATGATATATTTGAAAAATTAGATGAGAACAGAATGGTGCAACTACTCGCCTGGGTAAGTAAATCTACGGATGGACAAGTGTTTATCACCGATACACATAAGGATAGGCTAACCCAGTTATTGGGTAAACATTTGAGTAGTTATCAATTAATTGAAATTTAAAATCGTAACTTGGTCTTTCGTTATGGCAACATTTAAATTAGGCGACGCTTTAAAGCAATTCGTACAAACAAGTAAATTAAAAAATGGAATTAGGGCTGCTCAAATTGAGGAAGTTTGGTCTGAAATTATGGGCGTCACTGTAGCTAAATACACGGACAAAATTTACATCTTTAATCAAAAGCTTTTTATTGAAACAAGTATTGGCCCATTAAAAAACGAATTGGGGTTTCAGAAAGTACAAATCATTCAAAGAGTCAATGAAAAAATGGGAGAAAATGTAATTTCTGAAGTGATCATTAAATAATTAACTTTTTACTTCTTTAAATAATCCTGATAGGTTATTTTTTGCATGATGGTAGAACCATTCATTACAAAAATGGTTGGCCAAACTCTAGCAGCTGTTTTAATCATGGTAATGTCACCAATAAGTACATTCACATCAGGTAATGATTGAATAGCGCCCGCCTTATCAGCAGTGACAACATAAATTAATTTATACTTTTCTCTTAATTTTGAAATCATCTCATTCCAAGGAATGCTTTTATCCACATACCCAGTAAATACTAATACATAAGGTATCGGTGTAATGAAAATCTTCTTGGTCGTGTCTAATCCAGACAAAGTAGTTAATGTAAAATCACCAATACCCGCTTTTAACCCATTCCCTTTACTCACCACTACTTCTTTTCTATCGATGTAAACATAAGTTGAATCAAAATCACTTGGAAAGTTATTGGCATCAAAAAAATATTTTTTGCCCCCTTTTTCAAATTCCATCATTATACTAACACTATCTGCAATCGCACCTTTGGGTGATTTCATTTTTTCATTGATATCATTGCCTTGTTTGTAGGGCAAACAATCAATAATTGGCAAATGTGTTAACACCTGCTTTTGACCATAGCCCACCAAAAATGTAGCTAATAATAAAACGCTTATTCCCAGAGCAGGATGGATATTTGCTTTTACCTTTTTTTGGGTGAATAATAATATAATAATACAAATAAATAAAAGTAGGTCTTTTATAAAACTGGTTTGCGGTGTTAAAGGAATACAATCTCCAAAACATCCACAGGTTTTAATTTTACCAGAAAATAAAGCATATCCAGTCAAAAATGTAAAGAAAACAATTAGTCCTAATAATAACCATAAGGTTTGTTTATAAGGAAATTTGATGAGTAATGCAATGCCAGCAACAATTTCAAGGGTATTCATTATTAAGGATAATGCCAATGTATAATCATTAAAATAGATCATACCCCAAACCTCAAAAAATTCTTGCATTTTATAGCTTAATCCCAAAGGATCATTGGCTTTAATCAAGCCAGAAAAAATAAACAACAATCCTACACTCCAACGAATTATTTTTATAAAATTTTGCATAAGCATTTTTTAATGTTTACCCTCTCCTATTTGTATTAGGGCAAAAACAGCATAATTTAATATATCTACAAAGTTGGCGTCAATGCCTTCACTGATTAATGTTTTTCCATCATTAGTTAAAATCTGTCTGATGCGCATTAATTTCATTAAAATTAAATCCGCATAACTTTCTTGACTCATGTCCCTCCAGGCTTCTCCGTAATCATGATTTTTATCTAGCATGGTAGTTTTAGCAAAATTGACATATTCATGGTACATGGCCTGCACTTTTTCAACAGGCAGTTCATCTACTTTCGGATCCCCTAATTTTAATTGGATAAGCCCTATAACGGAATAATTAATGATTCCTTTGAATTCTGACGCAATGTCATCACCCACTTTTTGGGTACCAATATCTTGAATGGTTCGAATCCGGAGTGCTTTAATGAATATTTGATCTACGACTGATATAATTCTTAAAACGCGCCAAGCAGTACCATAATCCTTGGTTTTTTTGATGAAAATATCACTGCATGATGCAATGGCTTGATCAAATTGTGTGGAAGTTTGACTCATGAAAATTGACCTAATTACTATGTTAGTTAATATCTTTGAACAGTTGCAAGATAATCAATAACCACTTTATAATAAAACTATGTTCATAAATGTCGCTCAAAACGGGAAATGGGAATTAAATAGCCCTCAAATCATGGGGATTATTAATGTGACCCAGGATAGTTTTTATGAAAACAGCAGGGCTAAGTCCATGGCGAACTTTTTGTCAAAAGCGGCTGAAATGATTTCCAACGGGGCTCAGATTTTAGACCTTGGTGCGCAAAGTACCCGACCAGGTGCTGAAATTATAAACACGGATACAGAACTCGCTAATTTAATCCCTTATCTAGAAGCACTTAAAAATGCATACCCCACACAATTAATATCAATTGACACTTTTAATCCAAACGTAGCAGAGCATGCACTTAAAGTAGGGGCACATATCATCAATGATATTAGTGGTGGAAGTTTTGACACTAAAATATTAGAAGTGGTATCAAAATACAATGCAGGTTATATTGCCATGCATATTACAGGAAACCCGCTGACAATGCATCAAATTGAAGACAGAACGGATGTCATTACTGCGATTATTGATTATATGGAAATGAAGAAAGAATTACTTGCCACCTTTGGTATTACAAACTGGGTCATGGATCCAGGTTTTGGATTTGGGAAGACGATTCAAGAAAATTTTGATATCGTTAAAAGATTACAGGAACTAAAAGTTGTCAATCTGCCTATTTTACTTGGAGTTTCTAGAAAGTCAAGTATTTATAAAACATTGGGTATTGGGCCAGAAGATGCTTTAAATGGTACTACAGTTTTGCATACTTTAGGATTAATGAATGGCGCTTCTATTCTAAGAGTCCACGATGTAAAAGAAGCAAAACAAATTATTCAATTACTACCTTATCTACAATAAAAAACTCCCTCCCAAAATGGGAAGGAGTTTGATTTCTATTTTTAGAAACGAAATTATTTTTTTGCGCCAACCGGAGAAGGAGGAGCAGATACTGATTTAGAAGTTACATCTACCACTTCAATATCAAAAGCTAAATTTTCATAAGCTTTAATTTGACCATTCGGCTGAGGGCCATAAGCCAACATTGCAGGAATGTATAAACTTCCTTTTCCACCTTTACCAAAATATTGTAATCCAATATCCCAACCTTGAATCACTGAATTAGTTGCAATTTTTACTTCAAAAGGCTTCGATGCTGAATCTTTAGGATTGATATTTGTATCAAAAGTTTCTCCGTTAAAATTATAGCCTTTATAATAAACGCTTGCAATTTTTGTAGAGTCAACTTTGTTTGATGCATCACCCGCTTCTTTTACGACTACGAATACACCATCTGGTGATTGTACTGCATTGATCTTGTTTTTTGCTAAGTATGCTTTAATGGCATTTATTTCTCTATTTTTTTCAGCAGCCATTTCTTTTTTGTAGTCATCATCTACTTTTGTAACATCAGCAAATACATCTAAAATTTCAGCTTTACCTAAAATGATATCTTTTGCTTTAAATACTTCATTCACTTGAACAGCCCCCATTTTAACTAAAGTATCAATGCTTAAAGAAAATTCAATTTTATCTCCTTTTTTGCATTTTGTAATAATTTCAGTAAAAGTATATTTACCTAATCTTGTTGTATCTATTGGGAAATAAACTGGTATTACCCCATAAGTACTACTTAAAATAGTGTCTTTAGATTTTAACTTGTACTCAATATTTAATTTTACATATTGCCCTTGTGCCAATGGCTTTGAATTACCACTACCATGTGTAATTTTGTAAAGCATTCCTGAAGGGGCTTTTTCATATTGATTACAACTTGCAAACAATACAATAGCAGCTACTAACTTTAAAGTTGATTTTATCATTTTTAATTTAATTGTGTTAATTGTGATTTATAGTTTTCTATTATGGTTTTAAAATCGTTTAGTGTATCATCCACTGATTTTGAAGATCTTCCTCCAGCCGCATTCGCATGTCCACCACCTTCAAAATGAGTTCTTGCAAATATATTAACATCAAAGTTACCTTTGCTTCTAAAACTCCATTTTCTTTCTTCTTCTCGATCAATTAATATGGCTGCAAATTTAATGCCTTCAATTGACAATAAATAATTAACAAGCCCTTCCGTATCCCCTGTTTTTAACTCGAATTTGTAAATATCTGATTTGGGAATCGCCATGACTGCAGTTTTAAATTCTGGCAGAACGGTCATCCTATTCAAAAACGCATTTCCCATGAATTTTAAGCGCCCTTCTGTTGAATTATCATAGATATTTTCATGAATTTTAGCGTGTTGCAATCCCAATTCTTTCAAATGGGCCACAATTTTATGAACCGACGCTGTCGTTGATGGGAAACGGAAAGATCCTGTATCTGTCATTAATCCTGTATATAAACAGGTGGCTATATCAATATTGATTAAATTACTATGGCCGGATTGTACAATAAAATCATAGATCATTTCACAGGTAGAACTCATTTTGACATCACTAATCCCATATGCAAAAGACGGAGTATCAGGTTGTTGGTGATGGTCAATTAATATTTTTAACGCCTTGGCATCCCTAATGATTGGTTCTAAATGCTTTGTACGATGTAGGATATTAAAATCCAAACAAAATACATAATCAGCAGCTGCCAAAATTTCACTGGCTTCATTCTTATTTGCCTCAAAATCAATCACTTGGTCAACTCCAGGCATCCAATCTAAAAACTGCGCCCAATTGGTCGGTGAAATCACGGTTACCTCATGACCTAGTTGTTTCAAAAAGTGATACAAACCAAGCGTAGAACCCATCGCATCCCCATCTGGTTTTTGATGTGCAGTGATTACAGCCTTAAAAGGTTGATTTAGAAATGGGTAAAATTGTTCAATTGCTTGCATAAGTCGACAAATTTAACATAAATCAGATGTTTTTCAGTAAATTTGCGCCTCCAAATAAAAACTTTCAACAAAATAAATATGAGTAACAGCACATTTACAATGATTAAACCTGATGCTACATCAAAAGGTTACACAGGGGCTATTTTAGATCAAATTATCAAAGCCGGCTTTAAGGTGAAGGCTATGAAATGGACAAATTTGACGCCAGCACAAGCTGGTCAATTTTATGAGATTCATAAAGAGCGTCCTTTTTATGGAGAATTAGTTGATTTTATGAGCAGTGGCCCAATTGTAGCAGCAATTCTTGAAAAAGAAAATGCAGTAGCTGATTTTAGAACCTTAATTGGCGCAACTAACCCAGCACAAGCTGCGGAAGGTACGATTCGTAAGAATTTTGCGGCATCTATCGGCGAAAACGCGGTTCACGGAAGTGATAGTGATGAAAACGCACAAATTGAAGCTAATTTCTTCTTTTCTAGATTAGAAAGATTTTAATACAATTTTTAATAAAGTAACAAAGTAAAGCACCTCAATTGGGGTGCTTTTATTTTTTAGCCCCACGAGTTTTAGGCTTGCCGTATTTTTTCTGCATCACTTCTTTGTGATTTTTTCTTTTATTCACTTTGCTATTTTTAGCAGACTTTTCATGAAACGCAGGCCCTGATTCTTCTTTTTTAGGAACTTTAGTTTGTATGATCTTCATTCGAATCTTAGGCTTCTCATCTTCCGTTAAAATAGCTGAAATTTCAAGTTCCTCAGGTAATGGCAACATTGGGATATCTTGTTTCATTAAGTTTTCAATCCCCTTTTGTAATACCTTTTCTTTTTCTGTAATAAAAGTAATAGCAATCCCTTTTTTATCTGCACGACCAGTACGGCCAATACGATGAATATAATTTTCTGGCACATCAGGCGTGTCAAAATTAATTACATGGGTAACCTCTGCGACATCAATACCTCTTGCCATCACATCCGTTGCAATGATATATTTAAATACCCCCGCTTTAAATTGCTTGACTGTATTGAAACGATAATTTTGATCTTTATTGGAATGGATCACCCCTACTATTTCAGGAAATTTAATTTCAAGTTGTTCAAATAATTGATCAGCCAAAGCCTTAGTGGCTGCAAATATTAACACTTTGGTCATTGCCTCATTGGTTGACAATAACAGGTTTAATAAATTTACCTTGGTATTAAAATTTGGAACATGATAAGCGGATTGAATAATATTTTCTAAAGGCGTTCCTGTAGGTGCCGCTTCAACGGTGATAGGTGCATTAAAATAGTCATGCATTAGTTTTTCAACATCATCAGTTATCGTAGCAGAGAAAAGTAAGTTTTGTCTTTTCTTTGGTAATAGTTCTAAAATATTAGTGATCTGTTTTCTAAATCCCAAATTCAACATTTCATCCATTTCATCAATGACCAATTTTTTGATCATCTTAGTTTTGAATGCACCATTCATGATTAAATCAAATAATCTTCCTGGAGTTGCCACTAATACATCCACCCCTTTTTCAACTTCAATTTGTTGCGTATTTATATTCACACCTCCAAAAACACCCACAGTAATTACGCTCATGTAACTCGTTAATATTTTAACCGATTCTACTACTTGCACCACTAATTCACGGGTTGGAACGATGATTAAAATTTGGGGATCTTTATTTTTATCGTATTTCCATTGTCTTAAACAAGGAAGTAAATAACCGAATGTTTTTCCTGTTCCAGTTTGCGCAATTCCACAAACATCCGCCCCAGACATCACAATTGGGAATACACGATGTTGAATGGTGGTAGGCGTTGAAAAGCCCGCATCTTCTAATGATCTTAATAAAGGTGTATTTAGGTTTAAATCTTGAAAAGTCATAGCGCTTAAATGTGGCACGAAGGTAGTTGATTAAAAGCGCTTAAATCACTAAATAATTGGCTATTTGGCTTCTGGAAAGACCAAATTTACTGAAATTCAATATTTTATAAATAATTCGTAAGAGTGGTATAGGATTGCTTTAAAAAAATTATATTTAAATATTGCTAGTATCAATGAACCAATAAATATATTAATTAAAAAAGAATAAAAATGAATTACACAAAAACCGGGAATTCTATGTTAATCAGAATAATAAAAAGTGTGCCACTATTTATTATTTTATTACAAAGCACTGTTTTATTTAGTCAGAACGATGACAATATTAATAGCAGAGATATCTTATACCTTACTTCTGGTGGAAAACTCATCCCACAACAAGCAATCATGGATATTAGGCATTATACTATTGCATTAGAAGTAGATATGGTAAAAAAGTCAATCAATGGCGCTACAGAAGTTAGTTTAAACCTATCTAAAAAAACTGATACACTATTACTTGATTTAATTCATTTATATGCAGTTACAAAAGTAAAGGTCAATAATAAACCTGCTTCCTTTTACCAACATGATGATAAAATATTTATTACCAACACGACAGGTTTTGAAATTGGCAATCAAAAAGTATTGGTTGAATATAACGGAATACCTCCTGTTGCTGTTAAACCGCCTTGGGATGGAGGTTTTACTTGGGCAAAAGATACAAATGGCAATGATTGGATGTCCATTAACATACAAGGGGAAGGTGGAAAAATGTATTTCCCTTGTAAAGATCATCCAAGTGACGAGCCTAATGAAGGTGCCGATTTAAAAATTACCATTCCTTCAAACTTAATGGTGGCAGGGCCTGGATTATTAATGGGCGTGACAACAAAAAAGAACAAATCAACCTACCATTGGAAAACCAATTACACTATTAGTAATTACTGTATTTTATTCAACATTGGCAAATACAAAGTGATCAAAGATGAATACACTACTGTTTTAGGAACCAAAGTGCCTATTGAATATTATGTATTAGAAGTAGATACGATGCATGCGAAAAAAGTGATTGAAACAAGAAAAAGAGATAGTAAAATATTAGAGAAATATTTTGGAGAATATCCATGGGCTAAAGAAAAAATTGGTATTGCAGAAGTACCTAATTCAGGAATGGAGCATCAAACCATGATTACTTTTGATAATAAGTTTAGTTATAAAACCATTAATGGACAAGAATACTCCGCAAATTTATTACACGAATATGCGCATGAGTGGTGGGCAAATAAAGTAACCAATAAGGACTGGGGGCATATGTGGATACAGGAAGGTATTGGAACCTATGCAGAAGCATTAACCATGTTAGAAATTGGAGGCGAGGCTGCCTACGATGAAATTATTGCTGGACATCGTAAAAATTCTAGAAACAGAATGCCCATTGTTCCTGCAGTGGACGAAGCAACTGAGGAACAAGTATATTCTGGAGGAGACATCTATGGCAAGGGCTCCTTTTTTATGCATAGTTTACGCTATGTCATTGGAGATGAATTGTTTTTCCCAACATTAAAAAAATTGGCGACTGATACAAAATACACCTATGATAATTTTGTAACCACCACAGATGTTGAACAATTATTTAGTACAGCTTCCAATAAAAATTTAAAACCATTTTTTGATTTTTATTTAAGGACAACCAAAGTATTAGATATCACCGTTAAGGAAGTGGGATTCCAAAAATTCCAAATAAAAGTCAATAATCACTTTATGGATTTACCCTATGATATTTTGGCGAATGGCAAAACTACTAGAACTATTATCCCAAGTGAGGGAATCATAATAAATAGCGCAACCCCTCCGCAGGTGGATGCAAAAGGTAATTACTTGAAAAAAATAACACTACAATAATGAATAAGCTACCAAAATATTTTTTTAATCTTCTCTTATATACCCTACCCTTATTTGCATGGGCTGATCAATATCCAATCAATAAAAATATAGACATCAAACACTATGTTTTTCAATTACGCCTAACTGACAGCAATGATGAAATTATTGGAACTACCCAAGTTACTGTTAATTTTAAGCAA
>CAJBLA010000135.1 GCA_903953815.1 uncultured Bacteroidota bacterium
GTGGGTATGATGAAAAATTATTGAATAACCATCAGTATGCAGGCTGGATACTTTGTTTTTTTTGCATCCTGTTGGTTATAGTTAAAATGTTTTTTTCGGCCAATGTGTATTTTGATAAATTGAATAAGTCACTTTGGAGTATTATTATAATTGTTCTTTTTTTAGTAGGCCATTTTGGAGGTAGTATAACGCATGGTGCTGACTATTTGAGCTTGGATTTATCAGCTGGGAATAAGGAAGTTAAAAAAGCGCTATCTATAGATAGCATTTCGGCATTGCCAACAGAAAAACAAGCACAAGTCAACACCTATGAGGGATTAATTTATCCCTTATTAGATGCGAAATGTATACAGTGTCATAATAGTGAAAAGAAAAAAGGAAATTTACAACTCACCTCCATTGATTTAATTTTAAAAGGCGGCAAAAAAGGTCCTGCATTAACTGCCTATAATGCCAATCAAAGCTTAATGATTCAACGGATGTTATTGGATCCAGCCAATGATAAACACATGCCGCCCAAGGGGAAACCCCAATTAAATAATAAGGAAATTAATTTAATCTATTGGTGGGTGCAACATGGGGCATTAGTAAATGATAAATTAGGAAATGCTTTGTTGAATGACACTGTTAAAAATTTAATAGCTAGTAAAATAATCCCTGCATTTCCAGCACTATCATTACCACAAACATCTTTAGTGGATTCAAATAAGATAAATACTTTAAAGCAGTTAGGTTTAATTGTACAGCCCATTGCCAAAGGAGTTGGATATGTTGACTTAAGTGCGATGAATGCAGCATTATTAAATGATATTCAGGCACAAAAAATTTCAATACTTGATAGTCATTTAGTTTGGTTGAACCTAGCGAATACAAAAATTACAAATAAAGGGATTGCTAATTTGAGTAGTTGTAAAAACATTATTAAACTTAATGTAGCTTATACTTCTCTCAATGATGATGCAATCAGTTTGCTGAATCAGTTTACAAAATTGAGTTATTTAAATATTGTGGGTACATCTATTACAGACAATGGATTAGCTAAATTAAATCTGAGTAATAATTTCAAATCTCTATATTGCTGGAATACTAAAATCACCCAATCCGGGGTTGATCAGTTTAGAAAGCGTTATCCAAATATTCAAATTAACTTTTAAAATGAGCCTACCTTCAAGAGATAAAATTGTTTTGGGTACTGCGGGCTTAGCAGGAATTTGGGGCCCGGTGAATTTTGCAGAATCTGAACAAACTATTCACTATGCATTGGAGCAAGGTATATATCATTTTGATACTTCGCCAGCATATGCTGATGCAGAATCCATTTTAGGAAAAGCTTTGTACACTTGGAAAGGGATAAAGCCTTTTATTAGCACCAAAGCTGGAAAATTAAAAGCAGACAATCCGGATGCCGACACCTATGATTTTTCTCCAGCAGGATTAATTAGAAGTGTTTCTGAAAGTTTAGAAACATTGAAAGTAGGTTGTATCGATGTACTTTTTTTACATGATCCTACAGGATTAAAATCGCATGAAATACAAGCAGCCATTGATACTTTAATTGAAATAAAAGCAAAAGGCTGGGCAAAAGCAATTGGTATAGGCGGTAATTATGGGGCAGATTTTATGCCATATGTATCTTCCAAGTATTTTGATCATTTTATGGGGTACAATCGATTTAATATTTTAAATCAAGATGCATTAACGAATGAATATGTAGCATTGCAAAATCAGCAAATTAACATTTGGCAAGCAAGTCCATTATATATGGGGTTGTTAGGGAGTAAATTAGAAACGTATATCAAGGAGCAACCTTCATGGATTCCAGCTAGAGATTTACAAAGAGCAAAAGAATTAAATGTCTATTGTAAAAAAACAAGCGTTAGTATTTCAGCTTTGGCCTTACATTTTGTTTATGAAAATCCCCTTATTTATAAGATGGTGTTAGGCGCAAGTAATTTTAGTGAATTGAAGCAAAGCCTTGAGTGGCTTGATGATAAAGCATTAAAATCCACAAATCAAATACCTGATTTTACTATATAAGCGTATTTTTTAAGTTTAATTTTTGCCTATAATTGTCAAAAAAGTATAGCAATTAGCTATTTTGTCAATAGGAATGTTATTCAATTTAATATTATTTTGTAGTAGTCACTTAAGTTGCTGATTTATAAACCAATATGACTTATGCGTTCTCCATTAAATAGTTTTCTTAAGGGTGTTGCGTCACTTTTATTAATTATTTCATTATTTATTAATTGTACGCCAAATTCAACGCAATCAGTTCCTTTAACAACGGTTGTAATGATGACTAATTTGGTGCCGGACTCGGCAGTGTATCATTTTTATGATTCATTACATAGTAGTACAGGCGTTTGGCCAGGAATAAAAAAAGCGAATGAGATGAGTGGGATAAAGGACATTAAAATATATCGATTTGAAGACAAAGTGGTGATGGAATATAGTTATCCAGAAGGGACTGATTTAGCAAAAATGGATTCCTTGTATTTGTCCGCAGATTCAAGTGTAAAAATTTGGAATCAAATGATGTCAAATTTACAAAGAGCACTTCCAGGAGTTGATAGCACAAAAAAATGGTCAAAAATGAATTTGATACATCACTATAGCAATGGAAATTATTTAAAATAAAACAACACAACTTTACGATGTTATTTATTGAAGACTATGAAATTTATACTTTACAAATTCCGCTAGGACGAATAATAGGCGATAATAATTGCCATTATGATGAAATAGAAGTTTTATGCATTAATCTTAAAACCAATCATGGTCATATGGGTTGGGGATATGCTGAATCTGTGTGGAAGGGCACTTTTACAAGAGGCGCATGGTATATCAAGCAATTGCCTAGCCATAGTGAATTGGATGTGTTATTTCAGCAAACTTGGTGGCCTTTATTAAAAAATCAAGATCCCAATAATTTAGAATTAATAAGAAAAAACTTTCATTCTGGACTTTCACAAATGGACGCAGCTATCCGTTTGGCTATTTGGGATTTGATGGCACAGGATAAAAATGTACCACTCTATAAATTACTTAATCCTACTTGTATTAAACAAGAAGCTTTAAGTTATGGTAGTATCTTAGACTATCCATTAAATGATGATGAAACAGTTGCGCTAACCAAAAACTTTTTAAATCGTGGCTTTTCAATTATCAAAATAAAAATTGGAGCTCCTGATGTAGCGCGCGATATAGCGCGTATTAAACTAATACAATCTGTCGCAGGGAATAGCATTAAATTAACAGCAGATGCAAATGAGGCATGGACTTGGCAAATTGCCCTAGACCGTATTGAAGCGTATCAAAAAAATGGCATACAACTAGAATACATTGAAGATCCATTGCCTAATGATGATATAAAAGGATTTAAGGAACTAACATCTCGCAGTCCTATTCCTATTATTGGGCATGACTATATTAATAATTTTGAACAAATACATGAACTTGTAAACGAAGGGGGTATCCATGGCATACGAACCGGTAAGGATATTGACTATTCTTTACAATGTATTGCGCTTGCCACTAAGCACAATTTGCCAGTTTATTTAGGAAATTCAATTTTTGAAATTAATGCGCATCTTGCTTTGGCATTTGACCAAGTCAATAGAACAGAATTCTCTTTACTAAATACCAACGATATTATTGCGCAACCCATTGTTTTTAAAAATGGTAACTTACAAGCACCTGTTGAGATAGGACATGGCTTATATCCAATAATGAACAAATTGATTTTATCATCTGAACCAGATAAATTAAAAACAGCTTTATAGTTAGGGACTATTTTCAAAACTCTTTTTAATTTATACAATGGAAAAAATTATTATTAAGGGTATTACATGGGGGCACAGTAGGGGCATATCTCCCTTGCTAGCTTTTTCTCAAAGATTTTCCGAATTAAATCCAGGTGTAGAAGTACAATGGACCAAAAGATCATTACAGGAGTTTGCAGATTTCCCAATTGAGAAACTAACGGAGCAATATGATTTATTAATTATTGATCATCCTTGGGTGGGATGTGCTGCTGCCACTAATTGTGTTTTGCCTTTAGAAAGCTATCTTCCAAAAGATTATTTACAGGACCAGTTGGACAATTCCGTTGGACGATCTCATCAAAGTTATCAATATAACGGACATCAGTGGGCACTTGCCATTGATGCTGCCACGCCTGCAGCTAGTTACCGACCTGATTTGTTTGAAAAGAATAACATTACATTGCCATTGGTATGGGATGATTTAATTGAACTTGCGCGTAAAGGGAAGGTGGCTGTTCCGGCGATACCTATTGATTTATTGATGAATTTTTATATGTTCTGTATTGCTAGTGGGACTACCCCATTTTTAAATGAACAAGAAGTAGTCGATTTGGAATCAGGGAAGGCCGCATTACTTTTAATGAAAGAATTATACACGCTGGTTGATAAAAAAATGTTTCAGCTTAATCCAATTGGCGTTGCAGAGTTAATGAGTTCATCAGATGATTATTTATATTGCCCATTTGCTTATTGTTATTCTAATTATTCGAGAGCAGGTTTTTCGGACAAAATATTAAAATATGCTGATATGGTCTCTCTAAATAACCAAAGGCTCAAATCAACAATTGGGGGCACTGGGTTAGCGGTATCTGCATTTAGTCAACACAAGGATATTGCATTGGCATTTTTGACTTCCATTGTTTCTCCAAAATGCCAATCAACTTTTTATGTTGAAAATGGGGGGCAAGCTGGTCATAAATCTGCTTGGATGAGTGAGCAGAACAATCTTTTATGCAATGATTTTTTTAGTACTCTTTTACCCGTAATGGAAAATGGCTTTATACGTCCAAGGTATAATGGTTATTTGTATTTTCAAGATCATGCGGGCATACTTATACAAGATTTTATATTAAATAAACGAGCATTAGAAAATGTTTTGAGTGAAATCAATAAATTATATATTAAAAGTTTATCTTTTACAAACAAATAAACCTACTTACTTTCTAATTAAATATTTTCAATCATGAATAGAATTCAAATCGGGCTAGCAGATGCAATTGTCATATTTGGGTATATCCTTTTTCTAGTTTTGATAGGAATATACATAAGCAAAAGAAAAAGCGTTAGTGGAATTGCAGCTTCTGAAGATATTTTTTTATCAGGAAGATCTTTACCCTGGTATAAAGTGGGCTTATCTATTTTTAGTACAAATGTAAGCCCTAGTATGTTGGTGGCTAGTTTTGGCGCAGCTTATTCAAGTGGCATGGTATTGGCTAATTTTGATTGGCTTGCTTGGGTATTTTTAATGTTACTATCTCTCTTATTTATTCCTAGGTATTTGGCAAATAATATATCTACCATGCCAGAATATTTAATGAAACGTTTTGGGAAAAGATCGCATACTTTTTATACCTATTTTTCAATGATTTCTTCACTAATTGTGTGGTCAAGTTTTATGTTATGTATTGGTGGCATTGTAATTAATCAGCTAACAGGAGTTCCTATTTATATTTCAGCAATATTGGTAGTTGTGATAGCGATGTCCTACTCAGTCAATGGAGGCCTAAGTGCAATTGTACATACTGGTGTTGTTCAATCAGTTGTATTAATTGCCATTTCAATGTTAATCTTTTTTTTAGGATTATACAAAGTGGGCGGCATAGAAAATTTAATTAATGGAGTTCCTAAAGAATACTGGCAAGTACTTAAACCAACAAATGATAAAGTATATCCATGGCATGCCATGTTACTTGGGTATCCTGTGATTGGAATATGGTTTTGGTGCACGGATCAGACCATTGTACAAAGAACGCTTGCTGCAAAAAATGTTGATCATGGTCAAAAAGGAACTTTATTAATAGCAGCACTTAAAATTGTGATGCCAATCTTATTTTTAGTGCCAGGAATTATGTGCTTAGTACTAGTGCAAAATGGAACTTTTGCCCCGCTAGCAAATCCCGATCACGCTTATATCTCTATGGTTTATGGTTTATTGCCTACGGGATTAATTGGAATTGCATTGGGTGTTTTATTAGTATCTATCATCAATGATGTAGCAAATGGGTTAAGTTCTTTTAGTACAGTATTTGCAATGGATGTGTATCTTAAAAAAATTAATCCAACCGCTGACACAGCGCAGGTTAAAAAAATTGGGAAAAGAATCATTATTTTAGCAGCTTCTATATCTGTTTTAGTTGCAGTATTACTCTCCAAATCAGACAAAGGCTTATTTGATTTAGGCCAAGCGTTAATAACTTATTTGGCGCCTCCGGCTTCAACCGTTTTTATTGTAGGTATTTTATGGAAACGAGCAACACCTAGGGCGGCCGAACTTACTTTGTATATTGGCACTTTTGCTTGTTTATCCATTGGACTTTGTCAACTCACCGGGTTCCCTTCAAAGGAATTTTGGCCTCATTTTATGTTACTTTGTTTTTACATGATGGCGGCTTTAGTTATATTTATGATCACTGTTTCATTTTTTACTAAGCCCCATTATGAAATAGTAAAATTAGTAGACCAAAATGATCCTGCAATCGCCCAAAAATTTAGCACTTCAATTTCGGTTAAAATAATGTGGGGAGTCATTGCTATCTTGATGTTTATAGTATATTATATATTTAATTAGTGAACTTTTAAAATTAAAAATTTATGAGCCAAATGCCACCAACAGTTTCAGCGTTTTTGAATACGCCTTATGAGTTATCTAATGATCAAATTGCTTATTTCAAAGAAAATGGTTTTATCAAATTAAAGCAAGTTTTAAGTAAGGAAGTAATTGAATACATGGATTTGATAATCACCGAAGAGGTAAATCGTTTAAACAAACAACAATTGGCGTTGGAGGATAGAGATACTTATGGGAAAGCCTTTTTACAAATTATGAATATTTGGAGAAATTCAGATAATGTCAAGGAGATAGTATTCGGTAAGCGCTTAGCACAAATTGCTGCAAATTTATTAGAAGTTTCAGGTATAAGAATTTACCACGATCAAGCGCTATATAAAGAACCAAGTGGCGGACATACACCATGGCATGCCGATCAATATTATTGGCCATTAGATTCAGATAAAACAATTACAGCATGGATGCCTTTGCAAGAAACGCCTTTAGATTGGGGTCCACTAGAATTTAGTGCTGGTAGTGATCAATTGGTAGCAGGAAGAGACAAAGAAATTAGTGACGATAGTCAATCTTTTTTACAAGAACAATTAAAATCAAAGGGATACCCTCATTTAATTGAGGCTTTTGATTTAGGGGAAGTTAGCTTTCATAAAGGTTGGTTATACCATCGTGCTGGTCCAAATAAATCAAACCAAATGAGAAAAGTGATGACGATTATTTATATGGACAAGGATATTAAATTAAAGACGCCCGAAAATAAAAACCAACAAGCCGATTGGGATGCTTGGTGTCCAGGTGCAGTTATTGGCGAAGTAGTGGATACACCTCTTAATCCAATTATTTATCAATCATAATAACTTGACATTGATTTAATTCTTGTAAATGCACAAATCATGAAATTAGGATTCGGATTATATAAACATATGCTGAACGAAGCGCATTATAAATTTGCGAAGCAGTGTGGTGCGACCCATTTGGTAGTGCATTTGGTAGATTATTTTTCACATGAAAAAAATAACAAAAACAGTGCAAGTCAACCACTAGGCCAAAAAGAGGGATGGGGTCAAGCGGGCTCAGGGGAGATATGGACTTTAGAAGATTTAGTAAGCTTAAAAAAAGAAATTAATAGTCATGGTCTTGAATTAGAGGCTATTGAAAATTTTGATCCTGCCATGTGGTATGATGTTCTTTTAGCAGGTGAAAAAAGAGATGAGCAATTGGAAGGGATAAAAGAATTAATTAGGAATGTTGGCAAAGCAGGTATACCCACCTTTGGATATTATTTTTCACTTGCAGGGGTCGCTAGTAGAACCCAAGGCAACTATGCAAGGGGTGGTGCGCTTTCGGTTGGAATGGAATTTGTTGATGATAGCCCAGTACCTAATGGGATGATTTGGAATATGGTTTATGATGCGAATGCCCCAGAAGGATTTATTCCCCCCTGTTCTACTGATGAAATTTGGGAGCGGCTACAATATTTTTTAAATGCAATTATACCTGTAGCCGAGGAAGCTGGCGTTACATTAGCGGCACATCCTGATGATCCCCCATTGCCTTTTCTTAAGCAAACGCCTCGTTTAATTTACCAGCCCGAACTTTACCAAAAATTACTTGATTTGTATCCAAGTAAAAGTAATCAACTGGAATATTGTTTAGGTACATTATCCGAAATGACCGAAGGTGATATATATGAAGCAACGAATCAATATAGTAAGCAAGGGAAAATTGGGTATATCCATTTTAGAAATGTAATGGGAAAAGCGCCTAACTATAAAGAGGTTTTTGTAGATGAGGGCGACGTGGATATGATACGAATACTTAAAATTTTGAAAAAAAATAATTTTAAAGGAGTATTGATTCCTGACCATACCCCACAAATGAACTGTGATGCTCCATGGTATGCAGGAATGGCATATGCGATGGGTTATATGAAGGCGGCATTGAAACTTATTGATACCGATGAAAGTTGATTCGTACAGGTGAGGAGTAAAAAAAATAAAATTCAGATAAAGGGTTTAAAATTTATAATAACGCTAAAAAAATAATTTATGCTTTGGAAAAACGATAAAGAGATGTTTGAACTTGCAAAAAAAGAAATGTTTGTAGCCCTTGTTGGAGATATCCTTGATAAAATGGGATACACGAAACAATTTTTATCACCTCATTTAAAACCACTTGATTCGTCCATGGTAACTATTGGCAGGGCCATGCCTGTATTAGAAGCTGATGTTTTTAGTGAGGTAATGGAACAGTCACGAAATCCAATAATGCAAAAGCCTTTTGGCCTTTTGTTTGAAGCGCTTGATAGTTTAAAAGAGGATGAGGTATATATATGTTCTGGGGCGTCTCCTAATTATGCACTTTGGGGTGGCTTGATGAGTACGCGTGCCATAAAACTTGGAGCTGCTGGAGCAGTGCTAGACGGGTATAGCAGAGATACCAATGAGATTTTGGAATTAAGTTTTCCTACTTTTTCAATAGGTACTTATGCCCAGGATCAGGGTCCACGTGGTAAAGTGATTGACTATGGGGTTGAAATTGAATTCAATGGTATAAGGGTAAAACCAGGAGATATTATATTTGGGGATAGGGATGGTGTTTTGATTGTACCTAAGGAGGCAGAAGAAGAAGCATTCTCAAGAGCCTTAGAAAAATCAAGAGGAGAAAAATTGGTTAGGAAAGCATTGGAGGCTGGAATGTCCACTGTAGATGCATTTGAGCAATTTGGAATTATGTAATAATCAATTTTAAAGATAGCCAGATTTTAGGATTGTTATTTTGATGTTATATCCTATAGGTATCGTTTTAATAAAATAGTACATTTTGAAATCAAAAAATTACCGTTGGCGCATCTTGACTTTTTTATTTTTTGCAACAACGATTAATTATATTGATCGTCAGGTCATAGGTATTCTTAAACCTTTTATTGAAAAAGATCCTTCCATAGGTTTTAGTGAAGCTGATTACGGATATATTGTTTCTGCCTTTCAAATTACGTATGCAATTGGATTACTATTAACTGGTCGTTTTTTGGACAAGTTTGGAACGCGTATTGGATATTTTTGGGCTGTATTAGTATGGAGCCTTGCAGCCATTTTTCATGCAATGGCTACAGGATTTAAAAGCTTTGCATTAGCTCGTGCCGCATTAGGTTTGGGGGAGTCTGCAAATTTTCCAGCTTCTGTAAAAACAGTGGCAGAATGGTTCCCCAAAAAAGAGCGTGCTTTTGCCATTGGATTATTTAATTCAGGTTCTACGATTGGCGCAATCGCTGCACCCATCATTGTTTCAGCAATTACTATTTCACTTGGATGGAGATGGGCATTTATAATTACGGGGTCATTTGGTTTTGTTTGGATTGCTTTTTGGTTGGCTTTTTACAAAAGCCCATTAACACATCCCAAAATAACACCCGAGGAATTAGCATTTATCAACCAAGATGATTCTGACATTGTGGAGGATAGAAATTTAAGATGGTCAGAACTACTAAAATACAAACAGACGTATGCCATCTGTTTAACAAGATTTATTTCCGATTGGGTATGGGGCTTTTTTTTATTTTGGATTCCAGATTTTTTAAACAAAACCCAGGGTATCAATTTATCTGCACTGGTACTTCCCCTCATCATCATTTATTCAGTGTCTAGCTTGGGTGGAATTAGCGGTGGCTGGGTTTCTTCTAAATTGATTCAATCCGGCAAATCGATTAATTTTTCAAGAAAATTATCAATTTTTATTTACGCATTATTAGTATTGCCTTTAATGCTACTTTCTTTTGTTGACAATCTTTGGATGGCAGTGCTTCTAATTGCGCTTGCTTGCGCTGGCCATCAAGGCTGGGCTTCAAATTTATTTTCAGTGATCTCAGATATTTACCCCAAAAAAGCAGTTGCTTCAATGATGGGACTCAGCGGTTTTATTGGAGCCATAGGCGCGGCGCTATCCGCTTCATTTATAGGGCTTTTCTTACAAGCGACCAATAGCTATTATTATATTTTCGTCCTTGTATCTTTTATTTATTTAATCAACTGGTTAATCATTAAAATTTTAATTCCTACCATAAAACCCATCCAAGTGTAGCCAAAATGTGTATCTCATCCTTTGTATAAATATGGCTAAATTATATATAATATTGGCAATGATTGTCCAAAGGGGGTCCAATGAATTGCATAATTTAGGGGGCACACCTATCAAGTATAGAGATAAGATATAGCTATATGGATTTATTAAGACAACTCGAAAAGCCACTATTTAGTAACGGTTATCCGCTTTCGGCTGAACCGAATCGTTTAGGCGCGCTTAACCCCACTCAAGCAAATTTGCCCATTGAAAAAATTCGCGAAATATTTGCATTACAAGGGTATGTGTGGCTAAAGGGGTTCTTTGATAAAGCCGAAGTTTTATCATTACGAAGCCGTTTTTTTAATGCGTATAAAAATTCAGGATTGTTACAACCAGAAAGCGACCCGCAGGAAGGTTTTTTTTCAGGCAACAGTGAATCTGAAAATAATCCAAAAATTTTAATGGAATTTGTTAGGACCGCTGCTTATGAAGCATTTTGTCTTCAACCCAAACTTTGGCAGTTTTATGATGATTTGTTTCAAAGTCCAAGTTATTTACATAAGCGTAAAATTGTACGTTATAAAACACCTGATCATTCCAACCAGTTATTGAAAGGACATCCAACCACTACGCCTGCACACTATGATTTAATTTATTTACGTGGTGGTAATGATAAAGTTGTTTCAAGTTGGATTCCATTGGGAGATACGCCGATTGAAATGGGAGGTCTTGTTTATCTGGAAGGATCTGCTTTACTTGGAAAAAAAATGGAGGCAGAATTTGCAATCAATAATAAAAACCTGTCTCCTGAAGAACGCATTAGTGCCTATAATAAAAATATGACTGAAGGAGGTTGGGTTGGAAAGGATTTAGGTGCGATGGCCGAAAAATTTAATACACGTTGGTTGGTTGCTGATTATGAAGCGGGGGATATGGTGATTCATAATCCTTATATGATTCATGCTGCCACTGACAATGTGGATGCAATGGGTAGAATTCGACTTTCAACTGATATTCGTTATCAAAGTATACGAGAAGAATTAGATGTACGATGGGAAAATCATTGGACTTTAGAAGATATGTTATAATCAAATTTAAAATCACATTCAAATTATTTAAAGGACTTTACTTTTAATACATGTTTTGAGAAATTATATGAGATTATCAAATAGTAAATAAAAATTTATGAAAATAGCGGATGTATTGCCTTTATACCCGGATAGGCTTTGGACTTTAGCCAAGCAAGTTGGCGTTACACATGCAGTTTCACGTTTACCATTACATGAAAATGGGGAAACGTCTTTTGAGTATGCGGATTTATTAGCCTTGAAGCAAAGATTTGAAAATTTTGGTTTTAAACTTGAAGTTATTGAGCCGGGAATTAATTCCCAGATGCATAAAATGAAACTTGGTATTGAAGGGCGTGATCAGGATATTGCGGATTGTATAAAAATGATACGTAATATGGGTGCATTAAATATTCCTATTTTTTGCTACAATTTTATGGCGCAGTTTAATTGGGTTAGAACCGCTATAGATACGCCTACACGTGGCGGCGCTATTGTTACTAGTTACAATCATAGTTTAATGAAAGACGCACCCTTAACGGAAGCGGGAATTGTAACAGAGGAGCGACTTTGGGATAATTTAAAATATTTTTTAGAACGTGTAATTCCTGTAGCTGAAGAATCAAATGTTAAATTGGCTTTACATCCTGATGATCCACCTATTTCACCCATTAAGGGAATAGCCAGAATAATTACCAGTGCAGCAGCGCTAAAAAAAGCAATTGACCTCGTACCAAGTAAAAATAGCGGTGTTACTTTTTGTCAAGGCACTTTGGCTGCCGCAGGAGAAAAAATACCTGATGAAATAGAAGACCTAGGTCGTCAAAATAAAATATTTTTTGTTCATTTCAGAGATGTGCGTGGTACTGCTGAAAATTTTTCAGAAACTTTTCATGATGATGGACAAACGGATATGTTTGAAGCAATGAGAACATATAAAAAAATAGGTTTTGATGGACCTGTTCGAATTGATCATGTACCCACCATGGAAGGCGAAAAAAATTCGGACCCTGGTTACGGACAAGATGGTCGACTTTTTGCATGGGGGTATTTAAAAGGACTTATGGAAGGCGCAGGGTACTAGCAGGTTATGATTATTGTAAACAGATAAAGCAAAAAATATGAGATTAAAGAATAGGGTGGCAATTGTAACAGGCGCTGCTGAATCCATAGGGAAAGCAATTGCACTTCGTTTTGCAAGGGAGGGTGCAAGCGTTGTTGTTAATTATCATACCAAAGCTGATTTAGCAGCCCAAGTAGTTATGCAAATCATACAGGATGGTGGTCATGCAATTGCTCTTTGTGCTGATGTTTCTAATGAGGTTGAAGTGCAAGAAATGATTCAAGCAACCATTGCAACATTTGGCAGGGTTGATATTTTAGTAAATAATGCAGGAATTGATCCACGTAAAACTTGGAATGAAATTACGGTAGCAGATTGGGATCATGTAATGGCAACCAATGTAAGATCACAATTTATATGTGCTAAGGCTGTTTTCCCATTTATGCAGAAACAAGATTATGGAAAAATTATCAATGTATCTTCTGTTGTTTTTTTAACTGGTCAAAAAGGATATGTGCACTATGTGGCATCAAAAGGTGCAATCATAGGATTTACTCGGGCACTCGCCAACGAAATTGGTATGCATCATATAAATGTCAATGCTATTATATTGGGAGCAATACATACAGAAAATGAATTGGAAAAATTGGGCTCTTTGGAAGCACAGGAAAAAGCAACGAATATGTTAATGGACATTCAAGCCATTCCGCAACGAATTCAGACGAGTGATATAGAAGGAACATTTTTATTTCTAGCTTCTGCTGATAGTGATTTAATTACAGGGCAATCAATGAATATAGATGGCGGCTGGATGATGCACTAATCATCACCGTATAAAAAGATATAAATTAAAAGTTATGAGGGTTGCATTATTAGGTATTGTTCATGAATCAAACACCTTCGTAAATGAGCCTACGACCCTTAATAAATTTAAGGAAAGTCGCTTACTTTTTGACAATGACATAATACTACAATATAAAAATTCATTTCATGAATTGGGCGGGATGATTGAAGTGTTAGAAACGAACGAAATAGAAATTGTCCCCATACTTTATGCGGAAGCTACTCCTGGCGGTAAGGTGACTAAGGAAGCTTTTGATTTTCTTTTAAACGAGGCTTTGACAAGGATTAAACAACAACTTCCATTGGATGGTTGCCTGGTAGTGCCGCATGGCGCAGGCGTTTGCGAAGCATATGATGACATGGATGGTTACTGGCTTAGTCAATTGAGAGCAACTATTGGCGATGAAATACCAATTATTGGAACACTCGATCCACATGCAAATGTAAGCCAGCTAATGATTCATTCAACAGATGCATTTGTTGCTTATAAAACAAATCCGCACATTGATCAAAGAGATGCAGGTAAGGAAGCTGCAAGCATGATGGTTGATTTACTTTTTGGTAAGATTAAACCAGTTCAATTTTTTTCATCACTACCACTTATTATAAGTATAGAGCAGCAATTTTCTGAAAAAAATCCTTATAAATATTTGCTACAACTATCTGCTGAAATTTGTAAAATGGACGGGATCCTTTCGGCTAGTATTTTACTGGGATTTCCATATGCCGATGTACATGAAATGGGTGCTTCACTTATTGTAATATCAAATAGGGATCGGGAGATAGGAAATGTAGCTATTAAAAAGATTGAAAATTATATGATTTCCAACAAAGGATTATTTGTTGGGACCAAACATGAAATAGCTTCCTTAATTAATAAAGTGAATACCATTGAAAAGCCTGTTTTATTATTAGATATGGGTGACAATGTAGGAGGAGGCGCACCTGGTAACAGTATTTATCTACTTGACCAATTAGAGGATGCCGGAATAAAAAATACATTCATCTGTATTTATGATCCAGTGTGTGTAGCTACTTTAATGGATGTTGAGATTGGCGCATCCGTTGAAATTAATTTTGGCGAAAGCCATGAAAAAGTTGAAACAAGGGAAAGACAAGTTACCTTAGTTTGGAAGGGTCATGGAAAATTTGATGAACACAAGCCTAGACATGGCGGACAAATTCATTTTGATATGGGCAATATTGCCATCGTAAAAACAAACAATCAGGATGTTGTAATGCTAACCTCGTTAAGAATAGCACCGTATAGTTTGGTACAACTAACTGCCTTTAACATTGACCCTACTTCATTCAACGCAATTGTTGCAAAAGGAGTGAATGCACCTATTGCTGCTTATGCTGAAGTTTGTAAAAACGTTATTCAAATGAATACCCCTGGAGTCACGCAAGCAGATGTAACCCAATTAAATTATAAAAAAAGACGCGTTCCTTTATTTCCATTTGAAAACGAATAAATTTAAATATTAAAAAATATATATTATGTCTCAAATATCTTATGCTAATTCTGCGCTTCTATTGGAACGCGCTAAAAAAGTAATTGCGGGTGGCGTATGTTCGGAATTTAGAAAGTATAATCATCCCCACGCCATTTTTTACACACATGGACAAGGAAGTAAAATATATGATGTAGACGGAAATGAATATCTTGATTTTACATTAAGTCAGGGGCCTATGATTTTAGGACATTCTCATCCTACTGTATTATCTGCTATAGAAGAATACTCAAAGCATGGTCAAATGTTTGCAGGGCAGCACATTAAAGAAATAGAGCTTGCTGAAAAATTAAATGAAATTATACCTAGTGCGGAACTGTTACGTTTTTGTTTAGATGGTTCTGAAGCTGTTCAAACTGCATTTCGTGTAGCCAGGGCAAAAACCGGCAAGAAGAAATTCATTAGGTTTGAAGGCCATTACCATGGTTGGCTTGATAATGTAGCCTGGGGTTTATCAAGTCCATCTTTAGAAGCTTTAGGGGATAGAACTTCCCCTAATATTTATCCTTGGAGTCAGGGTATTTCAGCTGAATCGAAAGATGAATTTATTGTTTTACCATGGAATGATCTTGCCTTGTTAGAAAAAACAATGTCGGAAATGCATCATGAGATTGCGGCTATTATTACAGAGCCAATCATGTGTAATAATGGGTGTATTTTACCTGCCCAAGGTTTCTTAGAAGGGATTAGATCCATTTGCGATAAATATAAAAGTGCATTTATACTAGACGAAGTGATTACTGGTTTCAGACTTAGTTTGGGTGGGGCACAACAATATTTTAATATCGTGCCGGATATTTCAATTTTTGCAAAAGCTTTGGGAAGTGGTTATCCAATTAGCGCAATTGTAGGTAAAAGGGAATGGATGTCTTTAATAGAAGAATCAAAAGTGATACATGCAGGCACCATGAATTCAAGTAATCCAACGGTTGCCGCCGCACTTGCGACTATTTCTGTTTTAGAACAAGAGCAACCTTATGAACGCATGTTTATGCTAGGAAATAAATTAATGAATGGATTAAGAAAAGCAGCTGCTGTAGCAAATCAAAAAGTACTTGTGCAAGGTCCTGGCCCCATGTTTATTCTTGCTTTTACAGAACACACAGCTTTTAATGATTATAGAGATACCTTTTCAGGTGACAAAGCAAAATTGGCAAAATTTATTGCTGGAATGCATAATAGTAAAATCAGAATTATTGGACGTGGGCTTTGGTATATTAGTGCAGTACATACCGAAGAAGAGGTTGATCATGCAATCAAAATAGCAGCTGAAGTATTTTTAACTTTATAATTTTATTACTTTAAATATTTAAAATGAAAGATAAATTTGAATTAACCAATAAGGTGGCCCTAATCACTGGGGGTGGGTCTGGAATTGGCTTGGGCATTGCTGCTGCATATATTGCGCTTGGCGCAAAGGTGGCTATTACAGGTCGAAATATTACTAAATTGGAAGCTGCGAAATTAGCACTAGGCGATCACTGCTTTATTTATGTAAATGATGTAACGCAAAAAGATACGCATGAAAAATTGGTAGAGACCATTGAAAAGGAAGTCGGGCCGATTGAAATTTTAGTCAATAATGCGGGCATTCACAATAAAAAACCTTCCATTGAAGTCACTGATGCTGAATTTCAAATGGTCATGGATACTAATATTAATAGTGTTTTTGCACTCACTCGGACCGTATTAAAATATATGATGCCTCGTGAAAAAGGTTCGGTAATAAGTATTAGTTCCATGGCAGCACTTTTTGGTATTACACAGGTGGTCGCTTACAGCAGTGCTAAAACAGCCTTATTAGGTATGACAAGATCACTTGCATCAGAGTATTCGCATACGGGTGTTCGATTCAACGCGATTGCGCCTGGTTTTATAGAAACAAAAATGTTTTTAGATATCATGGAAAAAGATCCAAAGCGAAAAGAAAAAATTCTTTCTCGCACGCCTGCACGCCGATTTGGAACAACAGAAGATGTTGCTTATGCTGCTGTGTATTTAGCAGCTGATGTTTCCAATTTTATAACAGGGGTTTGTCTTCCAGTAGACGGAGGAAACTCAATTGGTTTTTAATCTTGCTTATCAATTTATATTTTATTGATGACAGGCTAGTTTTTGACCAATTGCATTTATTTTAATTTTACTAATATGCCAAGCACCTAAATTAGCCGTATATAATTCATTAAAATTTTTACCGCCAAAGGCTAGATTGGTTGGGTTACACAAACCATGGGCCTCCCAATCATCAATAAGTAAATGGACTTCTTGTTTAGGACTAATTTTATAAATATAATTGGGAGCATAACAACTAACATAAAGATTTTGATCTGCATCAAATGCCAATCCATCTGGGCAACTTCGCGGTAAATTACAGTAAACCTCGCGCTTTCCTGCAGTCCCATCTGGATGAATCGCAATGCGCTCAACGCCAGGAAGCCAGGTACAAGCAATATATAGCCAGTCTTCATTTACAGATAGTGCAAGGCCATTTGAAAAATTAAATGGACCGGCATGCCAAATTTTACCATGACCATGTTGATCAAAACAAAATATTTTACCTGTGGTTTGTCTAAATGCACCACTTTCCGATACCCATAGTTTTCCATTTTTACTGAAGCATGGATAATTGGGAATATTAAATGAAACGTCTTCAGCACCTGTTGCAAATTTTGTTAACTCATTTGTTGCCAATGCTAATTTCCATACACAATGGTTTTTCATATCACAAATAGCTAGCCATGATACATCTGGTGAAAAGGCAATTCCAAGAATAAACCCATATGTATTTGCAATTTCAATTATTTCTTGTCCGTCAGGAGATACCTTATATATTTGACCTGCTTCACCCCCTGCCCATACAGATCCGTCGGGGTGCACAGCAACACATTCTGGATGGTCTAGACCATCTGCGAAAATTTCAATATCGTCAATGGTAATATTCATAATTTAAATTCTTTCGTTTTTTTTAATAAAATTTCAAATGCACTAAAATTATTATTTCTTACTTCCTGCAATTGTAATACCAAGTCCCCCATCAATTCTAAATGCTTGACCTGTAATAAAGGATGACTTATCATCACACAAATATTTTACAAGTTCCGCGACCTCCTCAGGGGTACCTATTCGTTTTGGTAAATGCATCTCGATGCATTCCTCCATCACCGCTGCCGGATCTGGTGACAAGTTAATAGCGTCACGTAACATAGGGGTATCGATAGTTCCAGGGCAAACTGCTACACATCGAATTAGGGGTGCATAATCTACCGCAATACTTCTGGTTAGTCCTAATATGGCAGTTTTAGCTGTTGTATAAGCGGAAACATTTTGTTGGCTTACGAAAGCTTGCACACTTGCAATATTTATGACTACTCCCTTTTTGCTTTCTAGCATAAAAGGAATTGCATACTTAGCACAAAGAAAAAAACTTTTTAAATTTACATTCATCACTAAGTCCCAATCATCGGAACTGGTTTCTGTTACCGAACCATATCGCTGAATTCCTGCATTATTAATCAAGTAATCAACCGACCCGAAATGGTTTTTAATTTTATGAATGGCATTTTTAACTGCATTTTCATCCGACACGTCACAAACTACTGACATGGACCGCTCGTTGTCAGTCGGACTTATAACATCAATATCTAAAAGCCCAACATTTGCACCCGCTTCCAAAAAAACCTTAGCACAAGCAGCGCCAATACCTTTGGCGGCCCCAGTAATTACAATTGTTTTATTTTGATAGTTCATATAATATTGATGCGTTTTCGGTAAATGAAATATTTAAAATATCTTTTTTTGTTATTAGTTTAATTTTTTCATTTTCTATGATGATATCAGACACCCCATCAAATCCTAGTGGAGGCGTTATCATAAAAGAGATATATTTTTTCTCAATGGTTTCACCTGCATCAATGAACCCGACAGTTTTTTCATTAAATAGTAGGGGCGTATTTAATATTTCATGAAATGGTTGATGAATAGCCGTATCTCCAAATTCAAGTCCCATGTAAATTAAATTACCTTCTTTCACATGCTCCCAAATATGTATCCAAGGATAATCTTTTCTTGGCCACAGGTATCCTATCAAAATATTACTAGTAGGATTATAAGCGGTGATCCATCCATAATTTGATTTTTCTGCAACAATATAGCTACGTACAATATCTTCTCGATGGTCCAAGTCCGCGTTCATCTTTTTTTGATGCAATTCCATGTTCTGTTGTTCCCATGGTATCGTATTGGTATCGATATTTTTATAGTCGGATTGGTCAAAGCCAATAGTTGCGTTACAGTCTACCATTATTTTATTATCAAGAAATGGTGCTGCGATGGTAGGATGTTGCACCATACTGCATAACCTCCCTAGTGGATTAAAATTTACAACCTGCTCCTTGACTAAGAAAATAGGGGAGACTGGATCTAAATAAATTTCGCGGTTAACTTTTAATCCTTCCAATACAGATGTTGCATGCATTTCTAAATAGTCATCCTTCGTCGAAATCGCATTTTCCCAAGTCATATTTGCTAATTGACCATGATCAGGTAGTCCTGCATTTTTTTCTCCCGATGAAGGTTCGCCCCATCGTCCTAGACATAAAAAATGACCTTGGTAGGCTGCCCCGTTTTGATTATTTACAGGCATTAAATTCTTAGGATATGAAAACGATAGCGGGTTAATGCCTGTAGCTTTAAGCTGGAAGTCAATGATGGCACCTCCATCTAAGTTAATAGATAAGGAAGCGCTTTCATTTTCAATGCAGGCCTTGCTTTTTTTAGACATTACAGCAATATTTATTTTAATACTTGAAATTGATAAAACGAGCCATTCATTTTTATCAATTATCGGTTATCAGGGATTCTGAATTTATTTTTTTAAATTCTGCAGGTGTTTTCCCAGTATGTTGTTTAAAATACCTGAAAAAATTAGCAAAGTTTACAAAGCCACATTCATTACTAATTTGAGAAGTACTTAGGTTACTTTCAGTTAACAATTTACATGCATGTTTAATTCTAATTTCATGTAAAAAATTAGTATATGTTTTACCTGTTTTTATTTTAAAATATCTGCAAAAGGAATGCTTACTCAGGCAGGCAATAGAAGCAATTTCCTTGGTATCAATTTTTTTATAAAAGTTTTTGATGGTGTATGAGTAAACGTCATTAATTCTATCCTCAACATGTTCGTTGACTAAAGGCACAAAACCAATAGGTAATATCACGCTTCTTTCCTTTGATTTTTCTATTAAATTTAAAGTTTGTAAAAGCAATAAAATTTTATCAGACCCACTTGCATGTAGCATTTTTTGCATCAAAGCACCAACGGCACTTTTTGTTTTTCCTTTAAGTATTAAACCCCTTTCCGCTTTTTTTAATAATGTTTTTATTTTCAACAAGTCAGGAAGATTTAAAAAATCCTTGCCCCAAAAATCTTCTAAAAAGTGTAAAACCAATGTCCGTACTTTTATATTTTTATTTAAATAACTTTCATCGTTTTTGAAAAGATGGGGTAACTCTTTCCCAAGTAAAAAAATATCGCCAGATTTAAAGTTTAAAATTTTATCTCCGATGATACAAATACCGTTTCCTTTTTCAAAATAGACTATTTCTACCTGAGGGTGGTAGTAGTATTTACTGGTTTGATTACTATCGAGTTCTTCTCTAATAGAATAAGAAGGTGTTGAATCTAATTTTATTAAAATCGGCTTCATAAGTATTTAAATATATCACATAAATTAAATAATATTAATTAATTACATAAACTTAATTATTGGATAGGCCAAAAAAGTACAATAATTGGCTTTTTTTTTAATTTCATACCAAATTGTCAATCGCTAATTTGTGTACGTATATAAACCTGTGAGACCACTCACATAAAACTTTTAAAAAAATATAAACATGTTACGATTGCTTACATTTTGCTTTATGCTATTCTTATCCACGCAAGCACTTGCTCAAAATACAGTGCTAAATGGTAAAGTCAATGATGCTACAGGCAACCCAATTTCGGGCGCTAGTGTTCGTGTTGTTGGATCCAACAAGGGTACATTAACCAATGAAAAAGGTGAATTTACCTTAACCATTGCTGCTAATGCATCTTTACAAGTTTCCTCTACTAACTATGAAACTAAGGTAGTTGCTGTTCAAGGCAAATCTACTTTATCTATTGTGTTAGCGCAGGAAGCTACTAATTTAAGTGATGTTGTAATTATTGGTTATGGCTCACAAAAAAAGAAGGATTTAACCGGCGCTGTTCGTAAAATTAATTTAGAGGGTTCTCCTTTATCTACAATGACAAATGTCAATGCCTTATCAGCCTTGCAAGGTACACCTGGTGTCAATGTGGGTGCAGTAACTACTGCAGGAGGTACGCCAAGTATATTGGTGAGAGGGCAACGTTCATTATCTGCTTCAAATGCGCCATTGGTTATTTTAGATGGGGTTATTTTTTCAGGTAATTTAAATGAGATCAACACACAAGATATTGCTTCCTTTGATGTTTTGATGGATGCGAGTGCTGCAGCTATTTATGGATCTAGGGCGGCAAATGGTGTAATTATCGTAACGACTAAAGTGGGTAAAGCTGGAAAGCCAACCATCACTTTTACTAATAATTATGGTGTTCAAAGCTGGACTAGAAAACCAGACATGCGCATGGGTGACGATTTTATTAAATGGAGAACTGATAACAGAAAATTAGCTGGTCAAGCGGACTTGTCTGTTCAAAAAGTATTGGATCCTAAGGAGTTGATTGCTTATAATGCTGGACAACAAATTAACTGGTTAGATGAAATTACTCAGTTTGCACCATTGAATGATGTAAATATGAGTGTTTCAGGAAAGTCTGATAACGTAAATTATTATGTTTCGGGTAGCTTTTTAAACCAAAAAGGTGTAATTGATAACGATCAATTCAAAAAATATAATATTGCTGCAAAATTAGATGCAAAAATAAATAGATGGTTATCTTATGGTTTAAATTTTTATTATTCAGCGAGGGATTATTCAGGTTTATTACCTAGAATGGATCAAGCTACCATTGGAACACCATTTGCTTATAAGTGGAAAGACGAGTCTAGAAATATTTTAGACAAAGCCCCAGCTGTAGCAAACTTGGTCAATCCGTATTGGGAATCGCAATATGATGACAATTTGGAAAAATATACAAGTACAAGAATGATAGGATATGTTGCTGCTGATATTCCTTATGTTAAAGGATTAAACTTCAGAGTAAATATCACTAAAAATAAAACTGAAACTGTGAGCGGAAATTTCAGACATGAAACTTATTTTATCAATCCTGATAATGCTGCTGATATTGCTGCACCTACGAAGTTTTTAGCAAATACTTATGGAAGTATGGCGAATGGGTTAAATAATTCTTGGGAGGTACAAAATTTATTGACGTATAAAAAATCGTATCTAAATCATAATTTTGATGCCTTGGCGGGTTATCAAAGGGATTATACTGCTGTTTCTACCTTATCTACTTCAGCATCTGATTTTAATTCAGCTGGTACCACCACTTTAGGCTACTATGGATTACATCTTGGTAATCCAGCTAACCAAAGAGTAAGGTCTTACTTTGAAGAAAGATCAAACTTGGGTTATTTAGGCCGTTTAAACTATAATTATAATAGCAAGTATTATTTTACGATGAACTATCGTAAAGATGGTTATTCCGCATTTGCTCCAGGCAGAAAATTTGCTGAGTTTTATGGTGGTGCACTTGCTTATGCTATCAGTGAGGAAGCATTTTTCAAAAAAGCTTTACCTGTGGTTAATTACTTAAAGTTTAGAGTTGGATATGGACAAAATGGTAACCAAGGTATTGATCCTTATGAAACGATGGCAAATATAGCCTCTGGATCTACTGTATTTGGATCAACAAGTACCTTGTTTATTTATCAAGGTAACTTATCGAACCTAGGTTTATCATGGGAAAAAACCACAACTACAAATTTTGGGTTAAACTTTGCCATGTTTAATAATCGCGTTACGGGTGATTTGAATATCTATCAAAGTCAAACAACAGATCAATTATTAACAAGATCATTGCCTAGTTTATCTGGTTTTGGATCCGTTAGAACCAATATCGGTCAAGTAGATAACCAAGGTGTTGAAGCATCTATTACTGGTGTAATTATTGAACCAAAAAGTGCGAATGGAATTCGTTGGGAAGCCACTGCAAATTTATGGATGAATAGAAACAAAGTGGTTGCTTTAACTGGCGTTGATGCAGATGGCAATGGTGTTGAAGATGATGATTTAGGAAATAGATGGTTTATTGGAAAACCAATTGGCGCTATTTATGATTATCGTGTTGATGGTATTGTGCAAACAGGCGATGCAGAATATATCTCAAAATATGGCGCAAAGCCAGGTGATTTGAAAATACTAGATATTAATGGAACTAAAAGAGATGATGGTATGCCTGATGGGAAAATAAACTCATTTGATAGAACTATTGTTGGTTATGTACAACCTCGTTATAGTTGGAGTTTTGCGAATACGGTTTCATATAAAAATTGGCAATTTTATTTCAATTTTAATGCAATCACAGGTGGCGGATCTGAAAATTATTATAATTCACCAAATTCAACTTATAACTTAAGCACTTTTGGAAATAACCAACAACAAAACTGGTTAAATAAAGAATATTGGACACCTGAAACTCCAAGTAATACATTTGCGCGACCTAACTATTCAAATCCTTATGGTTATAGTTACCCTCATGCTCGTACATTTATTCGTTTGCAGGATGTGAGTTTACAATATGCACTTAACGCTAAGCAAATAGAAAAATTAAAAATTAAGGGATTGAAGTTTTATGTTTCAGCAAGAAATCCAATTGTGTTTAGCGACTGGTTAGGATTAGACCCTGAAAATGGTGGTGTACTTGGCCAATCGAATCCTGTATTTAAGACCATTAATTTTGGAACCACTTTAACTTTTTAATCACTAGAATAATTAATAATATTATGAAAAATCAAATAAAAAAAGTATCAATTGTTCTGTTTGCTTTTTGTTTTTTAATCAGCTGTAAGAAGGACGATACTTCTTTTTTAGAAGAAATTAGAAAAGACGGATTAACGGTAGATAATGCGTTAATCACAAAAGCACAATTTGAGTTAGCTTTAAATAGTTGTTACAGACAAGTACAATATTTTTATAATTCCACTGATGGATGGACCGATTATTGGCACTTGGGTGTAAATATAGATGTTGCGGCTACTACCACAATTTATATTGCAGATCCGTCTGCGCCTTGGGTGGATTACACAAAAATAAATTCTCAAGATGCCCAATCTGCAAAATGGTGGAGTTGGAATTATACCTTGATCAAATATGCAAATACAGTTATTGGTGGGGTAGAAAATAAATATGCAGTAATTAGTGCAGATGAAAAAAAGGTATTGCTAGCTGAAGCAAGATTTTTTAGAGCTTGGGCATATCGTAATTTAAATATCGCATTTGGTGGTGTGCCAATCATAAGTGGCCCTGTTACTGAACCAAAAGTTGATTTTGTACGTAACACCCCTGCAGAATGTAATGCGTTCATCAAAGCTGATTTAGAATATGCAAGCGCAAATTTACCTATTACAACCGCAATAAATGGAAGAGTGGTAAGAGCAGCTTCCGATAATTTATTAGCTGAAATTAATATTATTTTAAAAGATTATGATGGTGCTATTGCTGCTGCTACAAGAGTTATTGGTGGTGCAAGTGGATCCTATTCATTAATGAATACACGTTTTGGTGCTAGAAGAACAGAAACAATGACTACAAGAGGTGTTCCAACTGATTATTATTGGGATTTACACGAAATTAATAATACCGACTATCAAATGGGCAATAAGGAAGCCATTTGGGTAGCACAATTTGAGCGTAATACACCAGGCGGTGGTGTAGGTTATCCAACCCAAGGCAATTGGATGGTTCAAGGTCGTGCTTATTGGTCTAGACATTGGTTATTTGCAAAGGCGGGCCATAACAATACAGCTGCGGACAGTATTGGTAGAGGAGCTTCATTTATTAGAGGAACAAATTACTCCAACTGGGATGTATGGGCAAATTCAGAAGGGGATATTAGGAATAATGAAACCAATATTCGTCGTAAATTTTATTTTAACACTAATATTGCAGCAACCGCTACACAGCCTGCATTTAAAAAGGGCGATTTAATCCCTAAATCATTTTTAACTGCTGCTGAAGATTCAATGTGGTATTGTTATCCTAACTGGACAAAATTTGGAACTGACAAACATTTTGCCGGCGATTTCATTTATGGTTATACAAA
>CAJBLA010000136.1 GCA_903953815.1 uncultured Bacteroidota bacterium
AATAAAATAAAATTGTACGACCAATACGAAATGGGTTGGGCGGGCGATTGGAACCCGAAAATGGTCAATATTTACAAAAGCTTGGATGCCCTTCCAAGCAGAAGAATGGTCACATTTAGGTACATTTTTGACGCAAAATCACATCCATTTGAGCGTCATCCCATCATGGAATATAAAACAGGTGGCTAATTTTTACCTGTTTGAAAATTGGGGGATAACATTTAATTCATAGAATATAAGTTTTGATTTTGAATGTGTATATTGCGCGTCAAGTATGGAAAATTTTATAGTATCAGCACGGAAATATAGGCCCCAAAACTTTAGTACAGTGGTGGGACAGTCGCATATTACGACCACCTTAAAAAATTCCATTTTAAACAATCATTTGGCGCATGCATTTTTATTTTGCGGTCCAAGAGGTGTAGGTAAAACTACCTGTGCGCGTATTTTAGCCAAAACAATTAATTGTACAAAAGTTACCAAGGAAGGGGAAGCCTGTAATACTTGTGATAGCTGCGTTTCCTTTGAAAAAGGGGCGAGTTTAAATATTCATGAATTAGATGCGGCAAGCAATAATTCCGTGGACGATATCAGAACATTGGTAGAGCAAGTTCGTTTTGCTCCACAAGCTGGAAAATACAAAGTATATATTGTGGATGAGGTCCACATGTTAAGCTCAAGTGCATTTAATGCATTCTTAAAAACACTAGAGGAGCCACCACCATTTGCAATTTTTATTTTAGCGACCACCGAAAAACATAAAATTCTTCCAACCATATTAAGTCGCTGTCAAATATTCGATTTTAGAAGAATTAATTCCAACGATACCGTTTTACATTTGGAGGAAATTGTTGGCAAGGAAAAAATTAAGGCAGAAAAAAATGCATTACAGCTGATCGCCCAAAAAAGTGAAGGTTGTATGCGTGATGCTTTAAGTATTTTAGATAAGATTGTCAGTTTTTCGAATGGTGCCTTAACTTATGAAAATACACTTGAGCATTTAAATATTTTAGATGAGGCTTACTATTTTAAATTATTGGGTTTTTTAACGGCGCAGGATTTAACCAGCGCGATGCTCTTGTATGATGAAATAAATCAAAAAGGATTTGAAGGTGACATGGTGCTATATGGTTTAGCAGGATTTATAAGAAATATATTGGTATGTAAGGATCCAGCAAGCGCACACTTATTAGAATCCATTGAAGGATGGCGTGAGCAATACATCGAAACAGCTAACACAACTAGCACGCCTTATCTGATAAGTGCTTTGAATATTTTAAATGAGTCCGAGATTCAATTTAAAATGGCGCGCAACAAACGTTTACATGTGGAGCTCGCATTAATTAAGCTCAATTTTTTACAGCAAGCCATTGAATTAAGTATGCAGGAGGCCGAACTAGTAAAAAAAAAAACTAGTTGACGTAAGCTACCCCATAAAAACAAAGCGCATTTTGCCATTAGGTAAAATGGTGGTGAATGAGCAGGCCAAATTAATGATCGAAACCGATACCCCTATAAGTCGACCAGCAAAAACGAATCCTTTGATTGAAGTTACTCTGTCGCAAAAGGACAATTCAAGGGAACCCATCCAGGTGGTCAATAATCCATCGCAAGAATTTCCAAGGTCAATTAATACGACGAATACTAATAATACAAGCGCAAATACAAACAGTACGCCTCCATCAGATACAATAAGCACTAATGATGGTAGCAATAAAAAGAATTTATTAGCAGCTTTACAACAAAAGTATGGTTCAAAATATAATATTGAAGAAGTAAAGGAACCAATTGCTTTAGAAATGGATACACTAAGAAAATGCTGGGATGATTATACCCTATATCTATTAGATGCATTAAAGCATTCTTCCCATGGCACTTTTAAATTAGCCATTTTAGAAATTTTAGACCCCCTCCATTTTACAGTGACCGTTTCGGCGCTAACTGCTCAAAAGTTTGTAGAACAAGAGCGCATGAATTTACTTGAAAAAATTTGGGAGACCTTTAATAATAGGGCCATTCAGTTTTCTATATTAGTGGATGCTGGAGAAAAAGAAGATGTACCCCTTCATTTACGATTAAATAGTAAGCAAAAATTTGAACGCATTGCGGAACAGTACCCATTGGTACAAGAGCTTAAAACCAGACTGAATTTAGAGATTCTTTACTAAGATTTTCAGTTGCGCTTTATAAGTCTATTTTTATCCGCTAATTTAAACTTAGTTGATTTTGCGAATCATCGACTACTATTTAAATATTGAAATTATAATTGCTTGAATAGATAAAAGGATTTTGCATTTAAAGCTTCGCCTTATTGTATCCTTTCTGCTTTAAATATTGGAAAACTTTTTGACGATGGTCACCTTGAATAATAATTTCCCCCTCTTTTACTGAACCGCCAGTACCACAATGATTTTTTAATGCTTTGCCCATACTTTCCATATCCGTCAACTTCCCAACAAACCCATAAATAATGGTAACCGTTTTGCCAGCACGATGTTTGGTTTCCAGAATAACGCGAAGTGGCTGCTCCCCATTAGGTAATGTTTCCATTTCGTCCTCAGGTAATGCGGGAATGGCTGCTGGATTTGTACTATATACGAAAGGTGAACTATTTTTATTGTTTTTACTCATTACAAAAGAATTAAAAATTTAATAGCAATAAAAAGAATTTCTTATATGGGGCAAAATAAATATCTACTATAATTAACTGCCTCAATAATTACAAAATTGATTCAATTAACTAATCCGAATACTTACAATTGAAATACCATTTTTTGTTTCTTGTAGCAACAAACTTAAATTAAATTTCCCTTGTGCGGATAACAATTTACCAGTGATATAAATAGTGGTGCCTAATTTTCGTTCTGCATTTTTTTCAAAACCAATTATATTCTTGTTGCTAAAAAAAAGCTGTAATTGCTGATTGGCTTGGGCGGGAGTAACCTGCTTTTGCGCGGATTGATCTAAAATATTTACTTCAGATGCTGCATCCCAAAAGGACAACAAATTGCTAAAATTTGCGGTTTGTAAAGTTTGCACCAAGGTTTCTGTTTCATTTTGCGCCATAACCACACCCAATGAAAATGTAAAGCTGAAAACAAGTAGTATTTTTCGAAGTAATTGCATATTTTTTGGGATTAAAACTGCTTAAAGTTTGTAATGTGCCTAGTATTTTGAAACTTTGTGGTACAATTTAATTAAAATCAAACTGGTAGCTTCCAAAAAGTCAAAAATATGTCCAAAAAAGTAATTTTAGTGATCATGGATGGCTGGGGATTGGGCTTAGTTCCGACTGCAGACGCAATTCAACAGGCAAAAACACCTTTTGTAAGCAGTTTGGCAAAATCCTATCCGCAAAGCACCCTAGTGACTTGTGGGGAAGCCGTTGGTTTACCGGATGGGCAAATGGGCAACAGTGAAGTAGGGCATTTAAATTTAGGTGCAGGAAGAATTGTTTATCAAGAATTACAAAGAATTAATGTAGCAATTCGAGAAGGGGAATTTGCAAAAAATGAAACCTTACTTGCTTCCATAAAATATGCCTTACAAAATAAAAAACCACTGCATTTATTAGGATTAGTAAGTGATGGTGGGGTTCATGCGCATACCAGTCATTTAAAAGCAATTTGTGATGTTTGTAAGAAGGAAGGATTAAAGGAAGTATATATTCATGCTTTCACGGATGGTCGAGATACTGATCCTAAGAGTGGTTTGGGGTTTGTACAAAATATGGAATCGTATTTGCTAAATTCAGTAGGTAAAATTGCATCCGTTAGCGGAAGATATTATGCAATGGATCGTGATAAGAGATGGGAAAGGGTGAAATTTGCCTATGATGCATTAGTACATGCACAAGGACCAACATCTCATTCAGCCTTGGAAGCGATACAAGAAAATTATGACAACAATATCACTGATGAATTTATCAAACCTACCATCATCCTTGATAATGGCCTCCCTATAGCGACTATCAAGGAAGGCGATGCTGTTTTGTGTTTTAATTTCAGAACCGATCGTTGTAGAGAAATTACAGAAGTTTTATCTCAAAAGGATTTTCCTGAATTCGGCATGAAGCCATTAGCATTGCACTATACTACTTTAACGAAGTACGATGAAACATTTAAAAATGTGCAAGTGATTTTTGAAAATGATAATTTAGTCAACACACTAGGTGATATACTAGCGCAAAACAATAAAAAACAAATTCGCATTGCTGAAACTGAAAAATATCCGCATGTGACTTTCTTTTTTAATGGCGGGCGTGAGGTTCCTTTTGAAGGGGAAACTCGCATAATGGCATCCTCACCAAAAGTAGCTACTTATGATTTACAGCCTGAAATGAGCGCCAATGAATTAACTGAAAAATTATTACCTGAAATAAATAAAGGGGAAGCCGATTTTATATGCTTGAATTTTGCCAATGCGGATATGGTAGGACATACGGGTATATTTAGCGCTGTAGTAAAAGCAGTAGAAACCGTAGATAGTTGTGTTGAAAAAATTGTAACAGCTGGTTTACAAAATGGGTATACTTTACTAGTAACCGCAGATCATGGGAATGCCGATTACATGATCAATGAAGATGGCTCACCCAATACAGCACACACTTTAAACTTGGTTCCCTTATTTTTAGTTGACCAAAATTGGAAGGGTATATTGAAGTCAGGGAAATTAGGCGATATCGCGCCAACGATACTTAGCTTAATGGGTTTACCCATTCCTTCGGAAATGACTGGAAATGTGTTAACTTAACAGCATAAAACTACTCCTATGATAAAGAAAATTGTACTTGCCCTTGTTGTTTTATTAGCAATAGCACAAGTAGTTCGCCCAACCAAGAATAATTCCCGTGATACACAAAAAGATATTTCTACTTTGTACCCGATGCCAGATGATGTTAAGGTGATCGTAAATAAAGCATGCGCAGACTGTCACACGAATAATACCAACTATCCATTTTATGCAAACATACAACCCATTGCTTATTGGTTAGAAGATCATGTAAAAGAAGGAAAGCGTCATTTTAATTTTAATGAATTTGCGAGTTACAGAATTGCAAAACAAAATCACAAATTAGAGGAAGTGATTGAGCAAATAAAGGAAGGAGAAATGCCCTTGTATTCTTATACCTTAATTCACAAAGAAGCAAAATTAACGGAGGCAGAAAAAGCAACTTTAATCAATTGGTGTCAAAGCATCATGGACTCTTTAAAAGCAAATTACCCAGCGGATAGCTTGGTGATGAAAAAAAATCCTACGCCAGCAAAATAGGTTTTGATAAAATATGAAAATTGTAAAAGCGACTTATTTGATATCAAGTCCTAGTTTTGACCTATGTCCTAAATTAAATTTGCCTGAATATGCATTTATAGGACGAAGTAATGTTGGAAAATCATCCATCATTAATGCCTTGTGTCAACAAAAAAATTTAGCGAAAACATCGGGAACGCCTGGTAAAACACAGCTAATAAATCATTTTGAAATTATTAGTAACAGTGTAGCCAAAGGGAAACAAGACAAATGGTATATCGTTGATTTACCCGGCTATGGCTTTGCAAAAGTATCCCAAAGTAGTCGCCGTCGTTGGGAACAAATGATTGAAAACTATTTAAGAAAAAGAGAAAACCTGAATCGCGTTTTTGTTTTAATTGACAGCAGGCATAGCCCTCAAAAAATAGATATTGAATTTATTGAGCAATTGGTACAATGGGAAATACCCTATACCGTGATCTTTACAAAATCAGATAAGGAAAAACCAGGGGTGGTTGCCAGAAATGTAAAATCGTTTTTTGAAGTACTCAACGAAAAATTACAATTTTTACCGCAAGGGTTTGTCACCAGTGCTGAAAAAAAGACGGGCACCGATGAGGTACTCGCCTGTATTGATCAATATAATAAGCTA
>CAJBLA010000137.1 GCA_903953815.1 uncultured Bacteroidota bacterium
CTTTGGTTTACTTTGCCATTATTTAAATTGTCATTAAATACATGAAAAGTTTGATCCAAAGTGTCGTTAATTTTTTGAATAAATCTATAGCTATTACCTAGTTCAATTGGATCGGTATATACCGGTATAATGCTGTACCTGATTTCTCCGTTGACTAAAAAGGTATTTATCCTTAAATTATCTAAAGGCACTTTTTTAGACATCGTGGAAGATGCTGTATATTTTTTTCCATCTACCATCACTTCTAAATTGTAAGTATTACCAAATACCCCTTTAATTTTTTTAGTTTGGTAAATGCCATTCTTAGTATAGGAGAGCGTATCTCTTTGTCCTTGGTTATCGAAAATGATAACATTTGCATTCTCCACCGAAGGGTAGCTTTGCGTATTGCCTATTTCTTTTGATTTGCTAAGTTGAACAAAGTAAGGCCCTGGCTGATCGGTGATACTTGCATCTATAACCAATAAGGAGGCATTTGTAGCTAGGGGCAATTGTATTTCCTTTTCGCAACTAGCTAAAAAAACTACAATAAATAAATATATAATTTGCTTTAGCATGTTTAAAATTTAAATTGATAAGTGATACTTGGAACCCATCTAAATAAAGATGTTTGTATAATTTGGGTTCTACTTAAATTATTAGGGTCGTCTTGGAAGGTAATTCTATACGCATTTTCTCTACCGTAAACATTATACAAACTAAAATTCCAAGATTCTTGTATTTTTTTCTTTCTCTTCTTATCATAGGTAACACTAATATCTAAACGATGATTATCTGGCATCCTATTGGCATTTCTGGAAGCATACTGATAAAGCGTTTGCCCCTGGTATGCATATTTTCCCGTTGGGAAAGTGACCGCGTCTCCTGTATTATATACAAAAACACCCGATACCGACCATTTTGAATTGATCGTATAAATACCCACTACTGCAATGTCATGCGTTCGATCTTGTTTCGCATTGTACCAATTGTTTTGATTGATGCCATCTATTTTACGTTCTGTTTTGGACAAAGTATAGCTGACCCAACCAGTAAATAGGCCTTCTTTTTTCTTTAACAACCATTCAAAACCGTAAGCTCTTCCAACGCCATATAATAAAGCACTTTCTACATCCGCTAGTGTATTTACTTCCGCACCATCCACATAATCTAATTGATTTTGTAAATTTTTATAGTACAACTCTGTACTCATTTCAAACATATTTTGATTTAATGTATTCACATAACCAACGCTATATTGATCCGAAATTTCTGGCTTTATATTATATGAATTTCCTATCCATTGATCTGACGGACTTGAAGCTGTGGAGTTACTTAATATGTGTAAGTGTTGCACATTTCTTGCATAGCCTGCTTTAAAACTATTTTGATCAGTTATTCTATAGTTAAGTGTAAATCGAGGTTCTGGGTTGATGTATGTTTTTCCAAAACTTGATTTGGCTAATTTGATGGTAGATTGAACATTACCATTATTATAAATATTGTAATCATCTCCCCCCATTAATGTATATGCCGATACTCTTAATCCAACATCCAAACTCAAATCATTATTAGGCTTGTAATTATTACTCAAGTATATGGCATTCTCTAAACCGTTTCTACCTTGTTTTGATAAACTATTAGTTACAGTACCACTAAAAGTGCTTGGGGTGATGGTATGGAGTATCGTATTAAATCCAAAACGTAAATTATTTTTAGGGTCAGCATAAAAAGTATAATCTTGTTTAAGATTTACATCTTTGATATTTGAATTGATATTAAAATTGGTCTCCCCATTTTTTAATTTAACATTATAATTATAATCGCTATAAATTAATGAAGTGTTTAGAAAAAGCTTGTTGGACATAATTTTATTCCAACGAATGGTACCAGTTTTATTTCCCCAGTCTATACCAAAAGTATCACCTAAACCCAATTCATCTTTTCCAAAATAACCAGATAAATAAATTTTATTCTTTGCGTTAATTGTGTAATTCGCCTTCATGTTTAAATCATAAAAATAAAGGATGTTGTCCTTAAATTTTTCCGTTGCCTTTAAAAACATATCGGCATAAGTTCTCCTACCTGAAAGTATAAATGAGGATTTTTCATTTTGAATAGGACCCTCAATACTAACCCTACTACTTATTAAGCCAAGTCCACCATTGACTACGTAGTCCTTATTGTTACCTTCTTTCATTTTTACATCCAAAACAGAGGAAAGGCGGCCCCCGTATATAGCAGGACTATTTCCTTTGATAAGCGTTGCATCTTTTATGGCGTCACTGTTAAATGTGCTGAAAAATCCAAGTAAATGAGATGCGTTATAAACAGGCGCTTCGTCTAGTAAAATTAAGTTTTGATCAGCAGCGCCCCCTCGTACATAATAACCGCTATTGCCTTCGCCAGCCGATTTTACACCGGGCAATAGTTGCAGCGTTTTTAAAATATCCTTTTCTCCAAATATGACAGGCACCTTACTGATGGCTACCATATTTAAAGTTTCTGTACCCATTTGAGCCTTTGTTAAGTTGTTATTCTTTTTTGAACTTTCAACCACCACCTCTTTCAACAAATTATTAGCACTTAATTGGATATTATTAATGATACTACTATCTATTTGAATATTATTAGTATACATTTCATAACCCACTTGTGAAACTGAAATTGTATAGTTGCCTTTGGCAAGGCTAATGGAATAAAATCCATATTCATTTGAAAATACCCCTATATTGGGTAATTCTTTTACCCTGATAATCGCTCTAATAATGGACTCTCCAGTTTGATTGTCCTTTACCGTCCCACTTAAAACTACTTTGTCTTGAGCAAGTGAGGCGGTAGATAAAAATGTAAGGATTAAAAACGAAAATAAATATGCGCAGGCTTTTGATTGGATCATAATTATATAATAACAAAGCTAAACCGGTTTGGTTTAAAAATTACAAGGATTTCATACTATTTAACCAATCAATAATGCCTAACTGGATTTTACCGGCAACCTGTGTATGAAAAATTGGTTTTACGATTCTTTTTTCATCCTCTGGGTTACTTAAGAAAGCGATTTCAACTAAGCAATTCGGAAAATCTGTAGGCGCATTTAAGGCAAAGTTAAA
>CAJBLA010000138.1 GCA_903953815.1 uncultured Bacteroidota bacterium
AAAAACCTCACGCAAAACCTCACGCAAACCTCACGCAGAAACAACAAAGGACCCACGATTTAACGTAAGTCCTTGATTTTCATGTAGCGAGACCGGGATTTGAACCCGGGACCTCAGGGTTATGAAGATTTTTTGAGAAAATGAAGGCGTTGATTTATAGTTAGTTATGTTTTCACAAAACCGAAAACGACCGATTTGGACCGATTTGATGGGGTGTTTTCCTCACGCAGAGATACAATAGAAATGACTTGTGCAGTCTAACTTCACATACAGACAAAAGATGAATCTATAATGCGATGATTGAGTATGTCACTATCAGAAAAATCAATGTTTGATATTAAAAATATAAATTTAGGATTCAATAAAAATCGTAATCAAATGATTCAAATACCATTTAGTCATATTGACTGGACGTCAATAGAAAAAGTAGAATATAAGGGTGATAAAGGATTTAGCTATTGGCAAACTATTCAATATCCTGGGCTTCGAATTCGCTTGGTTGAATATTCAATTGATTATTTAGCAGACCATTGGTGTCAAAAAGGACATATTGTACATTGCTTAAGTGGAGAATTTATATCTGAACTTAGTACTGGTGAAAAAGTTACTTTGGTAAAAGATGACTCCTATGTGGTTACTGACGACGCAAGTTCACACCGTTCAGTTTCAATAAATGGTGCCAAGTTGCTTATTATTGATGGGGATTTTTTGAAATAAGATTCAAAAGATGCAACTATAATGCGATGATTGAGTATGTGACTATTAAGAAATTAAAGGGTTGAACTTCGTATAAAAATTTAAGAAAGGAAAATATAAAATTACCTACTAAATCTCTTGAAAAAAGTCCAAATAACTTCACAGGCATTGATATCTTGGCTTGTTTTACCAATAATGGCTTCATTCAAATATTGATACCCTTGTGGCCAAGTATGTCCACCATTCAAAACCACATAACTTACTACTTCACTACCATTTGCCCCTCCTGAATAAACTCTTTGTTTAATAGTTGTTCCATCGTTTGCAATGTCTGGTAAATCAGTTACAGTTGGTGTAGGATTACAACCATTAATTGTTACCCATTTGTCAATGGCTTGAAAATGAGATAATATCGTTCCACCTGCAGTACCTCCGGCTGTGATTTGGCCCCCTAAAAAAGGAACCAGAGGGTCTGTTGTCCCGTGGATATATAGGGCCGGAACTGGTCGGTTGGGCTTACAGTTGGGAGCAATAGTCGTAGCCTCGATTGTTGCAGCATTCACCGCGATGGCTGCAATTCGATTACTTAATTCACAGCCTAAGCGAGTAGACATAAAGCCCCCATTAGAAATCCCCGTAGCATAAATTTTTTTTTCATCTACCGAGTAATTATTAATCATATAATCACACATTTGATTGAAAAAACCTACATCATTTATCCCTAATTGATTTGGTGCTGTAGGTCTTCCATCATTCCAATTTTTCTGAACCCCTTCTGGGTAAACCAAAACCACTTTGTCTCTGTCGGCAATTGTTTTGAAATTAGCAATGTTTATCATTCCCTCGGGTGTTCCGCTACCGCCGTGTATAGCAAATATTAATGGCATTTTTCCGGAGTTATTGTACCCTGATGGGAGATATACAATAAAGTTTCTAGCAACCCCATCGAAAGTTATATTAATTGTTTTTTGCTCACTGGGTTTATCAACAGATAATGTCGGACCTCCTTCTTTTTTACAAGAAAATAGGAAAATAGAAATCGTCAAAAGATTAAAAACTAATTTCATATTGGACTTCATTAATTACCAAAATTATACTTTAAACTATTTAGACTTTCCAAATTCTAAAAGGTTTAACAAGAATTAACGAAAAAAATAAAATGACCTCTACTGACCTCGAACCACTAAATCCAACATTTAAACCTTCATTTTTAGTCATTAAACCATATTTCCATTTGAAAAACGGCATTCAATCCTTCAAAATTATGG
>CAJBLA010000139.1 GCA_903953815.1 uncultured Bacteroidota bacterium
CGCTGCAAAATATTTAGAACATCCTTATGCTGGCATCAAAGCGAACGCTTATGATATGGTCTTAAACGGTAATGAAATTGGTGGTGGATCTATTCGAATCTTCCAACGTGCCTTACAAGAAAAAATGTTTGCAGCTTTAGGTATGAGCCCGGAGGAAGCACAACATAAATTTGGATTTTTATTAGGTGCTTTTGAATATGGCGCACCCCCACATGGAGGAATTGCATTTGGCTTTGACCGTTTATGTGCTTTATTAGGTGGCAGTGAAAGTATTCGTGACTTTATTGCTTTCCCTAAAAATAACAGCGGTCGTGATGTGATGTTAGATGCGCCAAGTAGCATTGACGATAAGCAATTTGAAGAGCTTCACATAAAATTGAATTTGAAATAAATTATTGTAATTAAACGCATCAGTCCTCATGTCGAATGAAATGAAATTGTACACTGTACTCTCCTATTGCTTAATTCCAATAGCTTTATTTTTTGCCTTTTTAGATATCATTATTTTAGCCACTTCATTGGCAAATCCAAGTGCCCTAATTATGGTATTTATCGTAGCATGTTTGGTTATATACACCTTTACTAGTTTTAAATTTTTAAAAACTGGCGTAGAACGTGAACAAATTCAAACAAAGAAAACAAAGGATTGGATCAAAGTCAATGCCTATGTAAGTTTGTTTTTATGTAGTTTGTTTTTTATTAATTCAATTAGTATACTTATCTCCACAAACGAAGTATTAAGCGGCTTCATTGACCAGTTTCTAGAACAACAAGCTGGATTCCCTGCTGAAATAACTAGTAAAATGATCCTTTCTATATTAAGAGGTGTTTCCGTATTTTTATTAGTCACTGGAATTATTGGAATCCTGCACATCAGAACCACCCTAAGATTGGTTAAGCGATATGACTATTTATTTGAATAGTATTTTTTAAGTCAGGCAACGCTTGTCTCACTTTATCTGTGCGTAAGCAATGACTTGATTTTATCCCGAAATAATGGGGTCGCTCCACTCAAATTTTATATTTCTAATTTTGTATCTTTATACAAATGAATAGTGCCATCCCATTAGCTGAAAGATTACGCCCAAAAACGCTTGCCGATTTGGTTGGACAGGAACATCTTTCCAGTCCGGACAGTGTTTTACAAAAAGCAATTACAAAAGGCAAAGTCCCCTCTATGATATTATGGGGCCCACCAGGGGTAGGCAAAACAACTTTAGCTAATATTATTTCCACCACATTTAATAGCGCGTATTATCAACTCAGTGCCATTAGTAGCGGTGTAAAGGAATTAAGAGAAGTTATTGAAGAAGCCAAATCAAAAACAGGTGCTATATTATTTATAGATGAGATTCATCGATTTAATAAAGGCCAACAGGATGCATTATTAGGCGCAGTAGAAAAAGGTATTATCACTTTAATTGGCGCTACTACCGAAAACCCCAGTTTTGAAGTAAACAGTGCCTTACTCAGCAGATGTCAGGTATTTATATTAAAAGCATTGGATGAAAAGGCATTACATAAATTAATACACCAAGCCATTGAAAAGGATGAATTATTTCAAGGACAAACTATTGAGATCAAAGAAACCGAAGCCTTATTTCAACTTTCCGGTGGCGATGGACGAAAATTATTAAACTTATTAGAATTATCAGTTGAAGCCTTAATAGATATTGAAAAATCAGGATCACCGTTAGTATTGACCAATGATTGGGTGATGGAAGTAGCGCAAACCAATATTGCACGCTATGATAAAAATGGCGAACAACATTATGATATTGTTTCCGCATTTATCAAAAGTATGCGTGGATCTGATCCTAACGCCGCAGTGTATTGGCTATCCAGAATGATTGCAGGTGGCGAAGATGTGAAATTCATCGCACGTCGTATGCTTATTTTTTCAAGTGAAGATATTGGCAATGCCAATCCAAATGCTTTTTTATTGGCCAATGCATGTTTTGATGCTGTGACAAAAATCGGTTACCCTGAAAGCAGAATTATATTGTCACAATGCGCCATATATTTAGCCAGCTCCCCGAAAAGCAATGCATCCTACGAAGCCATCAATCATGGACTTGCACTTGTGGACAAAACAGGGAATTTACCGGTGCCTTTACATTTAAGGAATGCCCCAACTAAATTAATGAAGGACTTATCCTATGGCAAAGATTACCAATATTCACATTTGGGTGAAAACAATTTCCTTGAACAAGAATACTTACCTGACCAAATAAAAAATACCGCATTATTCCAGCCACAAAAAAACGCAAGAGAACAAGAAATAAAAAAGTTCTTGAACGAAAGATGGAAAGGCAAATATGGCTACTAGTCCACAAACCCTAATCAATTTTTAATTACATTTGTTATATGAGTCAACTAAATAATACCACTTGGGTAACGAAACATTTTTCAGATCTTTCTGTAGCGGAAGTATATGAAATGTTGCGCCTAAGAAGTGATGTATTTGTAGTAGAGCAGCACTGTATATTTTTAGATGCGGATAACAACGACCAAAAAGCTTATCATGTACTTGGCTATATCGATGGAACATTAATTGCAACAACACGCTTATTTGATAAAGACATTGTTTACAATGGCTATCAAAGTATTGGACGCGTTGCAAATGCAGCAAAATATAGAGGTATGGGTATTGGAAAGAAATTAATGCAATATTCCATTGAACAATGCGAACAACTTTTTGGGAAAGGTCCTATCAAAATTGGCGCCCAACTTTATTTAAAAAAGTTTTACAACGAACAAGGATTTGAACAAGCGGGTGAAATATACCTTGAAGATGAAATTGATCACATCCCGATGATTCGTCGCTAGAATAACTTATACGAAAATTTAATCCCTTGTGTATTTGGACTATTTTGTAAATACCCTTTTACGAAATCAACCCGTATTAATTTAAATATTTTCTCCACTGATACGAAGGTTTCAAAGTAATTAGGCTTACCGCTTACATTCAATGTATTTGCCCCTAGCACAAAAAACCAATTTAATTTTTTAAATACTGGAATTTTATTAGAAATGAACCCATTCAAATGATATTCGAAATGGGATTCCGTATACATGGAAGCCGTGTTACTAAAAGTATAATAAGGTAATAACTGGAAACCATTCATATAGTTATAATTGACATCAATTTCATTACCTAAATAATGCTGGTAATCAGGCGTGAATACTTTATTTGCATTAGAAAAACCGCCAATAATAACTTTTGCATCTAATTTACCATATAGTTTTAAATTCAAATTTTGTGAAGCAGTTACCCGCCACTTAACAAAATCAACATCGCTTCCTACTATAGATTTCAAACCACTTGCTACATTAAAATTAAGTGTAGGATATTTTGAACCCAAATTGATCATACGCTCAGGCAGTTCAAGGTATTTGGAGAAAGGTCTCCAGGTAATATTAAAATTAAGCACCAATGCTTTGTGCGGTACTAAATTAGCACTCATTAAAGTAGTAGGATAATTCGGATCAAAAGTTTTACCCTTTAAAATTTCAATCACATTATCCATTGGTTTTCGATTTTGATATTGCAAATTCACAGATGCATTGATACCTTGTCCAAAATTTCGCCCATATCCAATTTTAAAGAATGAGGCGGAATAAGTTTTCATATCATTTCGCCCCCAGATATATCCGCCTACCGAATTAGCCAATTCTGTAATTGGATTATTATTATTAAACTGAAAAACGTTATTACCAAATCCTACATTCATGGAGGACCTAGATTTTGTGGGGAATGTGTAGTTGGTAATGACCTCCCCAAATAATTTTTGCTTACTTAACCCATACCTTAATGCAGGATTAATTTGAAGGTTATTATATCTTTTGTATTGTTTTGAATAGGACATTCTAAAATTCATCACCCTTCCTTCCGCAGGATTAAAATAACTAGGAAAGGTGGTGAGTAAAGGATCAAACCGTAGGAAGGTTTTTTTTGTTTGTATACTATAGTTATAACCTCTTATAAACACATTAAAAAACTTTGGCTTATTCCTGACCTTATCCACGCTATCCATATAGGCAGGCGTAGATCGCAATTTTTCAAGACTGTCCTTTTTAATAAAATCCAAAGCCTCACTAGGTAGCAAGGCAACAGGTCGGGCACTATCCCAAAATTGCAATGATTTTTTATTAGAACTATCTAGGTATTTTATGACAATGTTGCTAAAATACTTTGGACCAAAATTTTTATTGATTTCATATTGGTTATACACCTGCAAAAAGCTACCATAAAACTTAAAACCTAAAAAACTACCAGCAATATTACTCACTTGTTGCTTTACCACCCATTGATTATTAATGGGTGTATATATTTGCTCATAGCTCACCGTATCCACTAATTGCAACTGCTGTTCCTTTAACAAATTCAACTGGACACTATGAATGCAC
>CAJBLA010000140.1 GCA_903953815.1 uncultured Bacteroidota bacterium
GTCTTTTATGATATATCTCATATTGGCTATGACCGTTGTCATCTTTTTATACTACATAAAAAAATAGATTAGTGCCTAAAACATAAAGATGATTATAGACATAAATATATTATTAGCATGGGGGGCTGTATATAAAAAACTGGGGCGTGGTGAAGTTATCTTTTCAGAAGGTTCAGAATGCAGTTATTACAATCAATTAGTTTCAGGTATTGTAAAATGGGTAAATATAGATGATGATGGAAAAGAGTATATTCAAACAATAATTGAACCCGGGGAGTGTTTTGGCGAGCTGCCTCTTTTTGATGATGGACTTTACGCAGCCTCTGCTATAGCTGAGGAAGAGGTGGTTTTAATTAGGCTTCGAAAAAATACTTTTCTACAGCTCATCAAAGAACATAATGAGATTCATTTTGCATTCACAAAATTATTAGCAAAAAGGGTTCGATTTAAATTCTTACTACTAAAATCAATTGCGTACCATGCCCCAGAAGTTAGAATTAGCACATTATTAAGCTATTTAAAAAAAGAGCATAAAAACTTCTGTGCCAATTGCAATCAATTAAAGCTCACCAGACAACAAATTGCAGATATGACTGGACTTCGAGTTGAAACTGTCATTAGATCTATGCGTAATATGCACGATAAAGGCGATATAGTCATTGAAAGAGGTAAGGTTTTTTACTAACTGTAAATCGTCAGCATAAATTGGACTAAAAAAGGTATTAAATAGTTTAGCGTTTCCATCATTTACAACTAAGAAATGACAAAACCTCACGCAAAACCTCACGCAAAAACAACAAAGGACCCACGATTTAACGTAAGTCCTTGATTATGATGTAGCGAGACCGGGATTTGAACCCGGGACCTCAGGGTTATGAAGATTTTTTGAGAAAATGAAGTCGTTGATTTGTAACGAGTTATGTTTTCACAAAACGGAAATCAACCGATTTCAGTCGAATTCAGGGGGTGTTTTCCTCACGCAAAGGGTTTATTCAATTTTTTCTTTTTTCCACTTTTCGGTAATAATAATCCAAAGAACAATTGAAACTCCTAAAGTGATTAATTTTTGTGTTCCGTCAAGTCCATTTTTAATTAACGAATTATACATCATTATATTGATTATTAAATGAAAGCAAGCACTTGCCAATATCGATTTAGTTGTTTCTGCTACCTGACCAATTCCCCAGCTACCAAATATCATCATACCAATAAAAAACAAGTTGTCTTTTATTGTTGCATTTGTTAGAAACGACAAGTGCCATAAATACCAAATAAAACCTATCAACAAATATTTCTTAATTGGTTTTAGGTAACTAAATTCATTTTGTAAATATCCTCGCCAACCAAATTCTTCCATAATTGCATAAATCAAACTTATTAAAATCGCATATAATCCATATAGATTTTCATTTATTCCGTATTCGTTTTTTACTCCAATGATTGACAATAACGCAATTGGAATAATAGACATTAATAAGCCCATTTTTTGAGAGGTTCCAAAAAATGTAATTACAGTTTTTCTTTCTTTTTCTAGTAATTTAATAGCAACTAATGCTCCTGTAAATACACCACTACCTTCAAGAATTACTGTGCAAAGCAAATAAATCCAATTCGGTAATTTTTCCAAAATCAGTTTTGTTCCGAAAACATCAAATCTGAATATATTCGATATTGAAAACGCAATAATTAAAAATATAAAAAGTCGTTTGAAATTCATATTATTTTATTTATAGTTTTTTTGTAGCCTGACCATTAACATATTTATACCAGCCATCGAATGGCTCCTATTCAACCATATCTGGAATGTTTGGTGCCACAAAGTAGTAGGATATTTATTAATGTCTTTAAACTTATTGCAACTTAACCAATTTGTCTTGTTTGATAGACATTAAAGGGATAGTCTTTGGGCTCAACCACCTTGGGGTTCAATTACAAGAGTTTTACTTCTTACTTGAACTTACACCCTATATTAATTTGAAGCTATGTTGAATTTTATCTGCACCCAAGTTTTAGAAAAATATTACCTTGATCCAAAGGTGTTAACCGCAGTAGAAATATCAGCATTAAAGGTTCGTGTTTTTGGTAAGAAAAGTCAAAAACCTCACGCAAAACCTCACGCAAACCTCACGCAGAAACAACAAAGGACCCACGATTTAACGTAAGTCCTTGATTTTCATGTAGCGAGACCGGGATTTGAACCCGGGACCTCAGGGTTATGAAGATTTTTTGAGAAAA
>CAJBLA010000141.1 GCA_903953815.1 uncultured Bacteroidota bacterium
GCCTTTAAGCGAGCGAGAAGTGGGTTCACAACTCATTGATGAAACTGTTGCTTTTGCGGAAAGTGGTGTATGTAGGCGTCGTAGTTTACTGCATTATTTTGGAGAAGCTTGGCCGGAAGAATATTGTGGGAATTGCGATAATTGTTTACATCCAAAGGAAAAAATTGCAGCAAAAGAACAGTTGGTGAATTTGCTACAAGTCATACAAGCTTTAGATGAAAGATTCGCAGCTGATTATGTGGTGAAAATTGTTTCGGGAGAATATATCCCGCAAATTGGGTTATATCGACATGAAAAATTGTCGGTGTTTGGCATTGGCAAAGACTATGATAATTTATTTTGGAATAGCATGATTCGTCAAGCAATGCTTGAACAAATGATCGAAAAAGATATTGAAGAGTATGGTTTATTAAAAGTGACGGCGAAAGGAAAAAAATATTTAAAAAAGCCAACCGCATTCAACATTACGTTGAACAATGTGTTTGATGAAAATGCGGAAGATGATGATAGTGAAAGTGAAGCCACTGTTGGCGCTGCAGCAGATGACCGATTATTTGAAATGCTCAAAGGTTTACGACAAACCGAAGCTAAAAAAATTGCTTTGCCTCCTTTTGTGATTTTTTTAGAAAACTCCTTGCAGGATATGGCCACATTATATCCAACCACTTTAGAAGAATTGGAAAGGTGTCAAGGTGTGAGTAAAGGAAAGGCGATCAAGTATGGCAAACCTTTTATTCAAATGATCGCTCAATATGTAACGGAAAATAATATCGAAAAACCGGATGACTTTATTATGCGTTCCGTGGCTAATAAATCGAATAATAAAATTTATATCATTCAGAATGTCGACAAAAAAATTCCTTTAGAAACCATCGCAAAAAATAAAGATTTAAAGTTGGAAGCTTTATTAGAGGAAATGGAAACGATTGCTGCTAGCGGTACAAAATTAAATTTAGATTACGCTATTGATGAATGGTTAGATGAATATGACCAAGCTGAAATTTTAGAATATTTCAAAAATTGCGACACTTCCTCTTTACAAATTGCGCAAGAAGAACTAAGTGAAAATGATTATAGCTGGGAGCAGCTTAAAATTATGCGCATTAAGTTTTTAAGCGTAGTAGGAAATTAAAAATTTATAAAAACTGATTGTGTTTTTTACGCTAGTCGACGTGACTAGTCCCAATCATTTTGGAGAACAAAAATGACTGCGCGTTGCTATTTATTACTATAATTTTCGCCAATACTTAAATAGGTATTTACTCTTTCCGCAACATTGTGTCGAACACTTAAATAAAATAAATTATAATCTGCAAAGTGGTAGTTAGGTGTGTTGTATAAAAAATTTCCGAAAAATTTAGGCTTCTTTGTCCATAAAACACCTCCGTGATTATAAGCCCCAGCCACCTTAGCGGTGATGGTCTTGTAATTATACAATACAGATCCCATATTAGCTCCTCTATCAATTTGAGTTATTTTTTCATCCCAACTTAATGGGTTGGTTACAATAGAAACATATTTTTCTTTCATTATCCATTCGGGTGTATAACCTTCTTTATAGGTGCGCCATGCGCAGATGCAGCCTAATGAAGTGGGTGTTGCGCAAGGCTTTAATTGCACATAATCGGCGGGGTTAATTGCCATTCCTACCACATAAGCTGCAATTAATTTTTTAGCGAGTGGTTTATCATCAAAATATTCTTTTAATAATCTGATGGCATGGGTTGACCCCTGACTATGAGATGCAATAATAATGGGCCTACCATTATTTTCATTCTTCATGTAATAGTCAAATGCTAATTTTATATCTTGATAGGCTAATTCAAAAGCAGCAATTGCCTTAACTGTATCCGCGTGACCAATAGGCGAGTAACTTTTAATGTGTGCTTGACGATATCTTGGCGCAAAAACACGACCTGCAATATTAAATACACTTGCTTGATTTAAAATGGCCGTATAGTCAGTTTGAATATTCGTTTTTATATCTTTAAATGAGCCATTCCATCCATAAGGTTTTGTCGTATCCAAATAGGTGGTGGGATGTAAGAAAAATACATCTACTTTATCATTGGGTTGGTATTGTTTTGCTAAAACAATCGGTAAGCTATCGGATGGATCCTTTTTATTAGGATGTGCGGCCCAGTAAATTAAGTTACTATAATCTGGTTGGTCATTATAAGCTTCCTTTTCATAAATCGGAGCATACTTGACATAATTATTTTGTGCACAACTGCTTAACAGGAGCAGTAGGATGAAATAAATGGGGAAACGCATAATAGAAAGGATTAATGGGTGATTGCTGCACGCAAAGTTAATTATAAAAATGGCAAACACAACAACTAGTCAGGGGCGTGGGTATTTTTTATAGGACGTATCTATAAAATCAATTAATTTTAAGTAAAACAAGGCTTTTGTATTTAATACGACATATTCCTTTTTTACGTGCTGTATTTAACTATAGCATAACTGCATTTGGTGGCCCACAGGTAGCGGTTGCGCTAATGCAAAACCGATTTGTTCAAAAGCGCAAAGATGTCACTTCGGAGGAATTACTAGAATACAATGCATTTTGTCAATTATTACCAGGTGCTTCCTCCACGCAAACCATTACTTTAATCGCCTATAAAAGAGGGGGGACCTCCCTGGCCTTTTTAGCATTATTGGTATGGATTTTACCTGCTACTATTTTAATGACCTCCTTAGCTATTATTACAACGCATTTTGAATTAACGAATTGTTTAAAAAGTTTGGTATTGCTCCAACCGATGGCCATTGGATTTTTAGCAAGC
>CAJBLA010000142.1 GCA_903953815.1 uncultured Bacteroidota bacterium
GTTAACAGCTGCTGGCACCGGATTCCATTCAAGCTCTCTGCCTGTAACTGCGTTAATACCCGGCCTGGTAGGATCCGTACCTGCCATATTCCTTACATCCACCACATTGGCAGCTAAGTATACTGGCCATGCAGCATTTAATTCTGCATAACCAACTGTTGGACGATTTACCCCCTTAACGATATTATATTGTACGCTAGATTCTAATGTGATAAAATCATTTTTACCCATCTTGGCGCGCATATTCATATTAATCGTTTTACGGAAAAATTCTGAATTAGGTTGTTGGTCTCTTGCTCTTAAATCACTTAAAGATAAACGCATTTGCATTTTTTGAGAACCTGCACTTAAAGAAACGCTATTTAAAATATTTTGACTTGGTTGATAAAAATTTAAAATATTTTGTTTCACATTAACTGGTGAATACGGTCTTGCTACGCCATCAAATTGCATTACTTGCGTGCCATCCATTTTTGCACCATAGGACAAACGACCCGAACTTAAAGCTGCAGCAGCAGTTGCCGGTTTCACACCATCATTACCTTGACCATATTCGTATTGAAAATTTGGGAAAATGTATGGGGTTCCTTGATTTACATCTGTCGTATATTCAATGCCAATTCCTTTTTGAACATTCCCCTTTTTTGTTGTGATAAGTACAACACCATTGGCCGCTTGACTTCCATAAAGCGCGGCAGCTGCGCCACCTTTCAAAACTGATATGGAGGCTATGTCATCAGGGTTAATACTTGAAATTCCATCACCCCTATCCACATTTAATTGTGTTGATGAGGTAACTGGACCTCTATTTTGGTTGTCAATAGGCATCCCATCTACCACATACAAAGGTTGTTGATTACCATTTAAAGATGTATTACCTCTAATGATGACCCTACTTGACGATCCAGCACCTGCGTTGGATTGCACCGCATCCACACCCGCAATTTTACCAGATAATGCACTCGCTATATTATTCATTCTTCCTTCAGTAAAATCTTTACCCCCTACTTCTTGCACAGCATATCCCAAACCTCTTCTTTGCTTGCTCACACCAAAAGCGGTAACAACCACCTCACTTAAAGAGGCATTCGCTTCCGCTAGTTTTATCGTAAGATTATCTTTGCCTGTTGCATTTACTTCCTGCGTTGCATATCCAACATATGAAAAAACCAACACTTCATTATCAATAGCGTTTATAGAGAATAAACCAGTTGCATCAGTGGTGGTACCTATTTGTGTCCCCTTGATGGTAACACTTACACCTGCAAGGGCTTCCCCCTTTGCATCCTGCACCTTTCCTGTTATTGTTCGATTCGCAATTATTGCAGCTTCCCCAGCTGATTTTGGGCTTACCGGAGTCATGTTTGGTTGACTACTCATTTGTGGAAATACAGAAATTAATGGCGTATTATTTTTTCTTCTATCCTTTTCTGCTTTTTTTAAAATGATCGTGTTTTCAATAATTGCAAAAGTGATAGGCTGATCTTTCAACGCCTCTTCTAACACTTTCTTAAAATATTCATTTTTTACAACAATAGTTACTGGTTTTGTATCTTTCATTAACCGAGCATTATATAAAAAATCATACCCCGTCTGCGTTCTGATTTCTACAATAATTTTTTCGATACTTGAATTTGTTTCATTTAAAGTGACAAACTGATTCGTATTTTCAGCTTGCGCCTTAACTGAGACAAAAAAGAAAATAAAAAAGGTAACCGATGCCACTTTCAATAAAAATTTTGATTGTTGCAAGTTAACTGCTTCAACAATCTCATTAACTAATTGGCTCCACCAATTTTTTAATGATTTGATTAGGACTTTTTTCATTTTTTGAAATTTATATTTTTACGAGCCTTTAATGATTATTTTACTTCCACTTATTTCATAATTCACAATACCACTTAATTGCAACATTTTTAATACGCTTGAAATTTTTACATTTCTGGAGATATAGCCAGTAATATTTTCAAATTCCATTTCATCCTCATATTGTATATCTACATTATACCAACGCTCTAATTCATTTACGACATCTTTGATATTGGTATTTTTAAATAAAAAGTAGCCGTCTTTCCATGCGAGTGCTTGGGCTTCATCTGCAATCATTATTTTAGTTTGAACATCCCCTCTTTTAATCACCGCCTGTTGACCTGGCTTAAGAATTTTTGCAGGTGCCGCTGATTTTTCGTTGATTATTTTCACAGAGCCCTCTAATAAGGTTGTTTTACTATACTCCTCATTGTCATAAGAATTAATATTGAAATGGGTTCCTAGCACTTCCACTATTTGATCATTTGAATACACATAAAAAGGAACCCGCTTTTTGCGTTTATCCTCCAATTTGGCGATTTCAAAATAAGCTTCACCAGTAAAAGAAACTTTTCTTAATTTTTCATCAAAGTGTACTGGGTACTTCAAAGTAGACGCTGCATTTAATAACACCAAACTGCCATCTGGCAATATCACTTTAAATTTGCCACCCATGGGTGTTGAAATGGTGTTGTACTTATTCAAATCATTGGTAGACAACTTATTTGAATTCCTGATTTTATAAACTAGTTCCCCTTTATCCGTTTTTAAAATGCTCACCCCACCTTCTTGCGCGATTTCGCCACTGGATGCCTCATCTAATACTATTTGAGAGTTATTTCCTAAAGTTAAAATTGCAATATTTTTTGCAGGTTGTTTGTCTTCAAGCTTTGCGACACTTTGCGCTATTGGCAATTGCGATTTACTAGCTAATGAACTTCTATAAAAGTAAATGGTCGTGGAAAATAAGAAAATAACCAAAATGGAGGCAGCGACTTGTAAATAAGGCATGCGGTTCAAAGTACTTTCTTTTTTAACCTGCTCCTTTATGCCAAATTGAATATAATTAAATATTTTATCCTCAAGCTTACTTACATTTTCAATGGACTTTGACGCCTCAATTGAATTTGAATTTTCCTCAAAAAATTCATCTAGCTTTTCTTTCTCTTTTGTGTTAGCCTGATTTTTTAAGTACCTATCTAACAAGGTCAGTATTGACTTTTTATCCAAAATATAGTTTTTTCTCCCTTTAAGAGTAAAAACTGTGCCTCATCCCCTAGTCCAGATGGAAAAAAATTAAAAAATAATTATTTTACAGGCTATTTTTTAGTAGGCCAAGCGCCTTACCGATATGATTCTCAACGGTTTTTGAAGATATATTGAGTTGCGCGGCAATTTCTTTATGAGAATACTGATCCTCCCGACTTAAAACAAAAACCTCCTGACACTTGACTGACAATTTTGCAATAAGCTGTTGTGTATGTGCTAGAAATTCCTTGTATTCAATCAACTCCTGCGCATTATAGGTTTTATCTGGCTGAATAACCTCATTGGTATCTAACTCAGCTATTCGTTTTCGGATGACCCTGAAAACCTCATGTTTAATACAAGCGGATAAATAGGCATTCAACGAAACAGTCACTGAAATTGTTGCCCGTTTGTTCCACAACTGAATAAATAAGTCTTGAATAATATCCTCCGCAGCTTGTTTGTCTTTTAATATGGAAAAGGCTGTCAGATAAAGGTTTTGCCAGTATTTTTTATATATACTTTCAAACGCTTGCGTATCATTTTCTCGCAAACGATTCAATAATTCAACGTCAATATGATTAATGTTTATAGTCATATAGCAGGCAATCGTTTATGAATATACATCAATTAAATAATATATTAATCAATAAAGTTATACACCTAATTTAAATCTTTTTCATAAAATATTCAATTTTTGAATATAAAAATTGAGTAAATTTATAAGGCTAAAAGCACAATATATAATACGAAAAAAATGCAGCTTAAAACTTTACCCCAATTATTTATTTTCACAATTTGTTTGTTTTTAACGAGTTGTAGTAATTTTTTTAGTGAAAAAAATGGTGGCTTAGTTTTACCTGATGGCTTTGAGGCAGTCGTTGTAGTTGATAGCTTACCTGGCAGAGCGCGACACTTGGCCGTGAACGACAATGGGGATATCTATGTGAAAGGAAATCGATTTGTGGAAGGCGGAATGAATTTTGTTTTAAGGGATGAGAACAAAGATGGTCGCGCTGACATCATTAAAAATTTTGGTCCAAAAATTAGAGAAGGTGCATATGCAACAAGTATGCGTATTCACAATGGTTATTTATATACCAGTTCAGAAATGTTGGTCTATCGATACAAACTTGATCCAAAAGTAATGATTCCCATGGGGGAACCAGAATACATAGTTATTGATAGTGGTCGCAGAAGAGAACATGATGGAAAACCATTGGCCTTTGATGGCAAGGGGCACATTTTTGTACCCTTTGGCGCTCCTTCTGATGCTTGTCAAGTAGAAAACAGATTACCTGGTTCTCCGGGAATGAAACCCTGCCCAATTTTGGATTCAAACGCAGGCGTGTGGATGTTTGATGAAAATAAATTAAATCAATTCAGAACTGTTGATGGTGTAAAAGTGGCAACCGGTTTAAGAAGCTTGGTGGCAATGACTTGGAATACACAGGATAATTCATTGTATTGTATAGGTCATGGCCGAGATGGACTTGTAAATACCTGGCCGCAATATTATAATGCATGGCAAAGTGCATTATTACCTTCTGAAGCTTTTTATAAATTAAAACCAGGTGCAAATGCGGGTTGGCCTTATTATTACTTTGATCAAATGAAAGGAAAAGTAATGTTGAATCCTGAATATGGCGGTAATGGTGAAATTGAAAATACAGATACAACTATTGAAACACCTATTGTTGGGTTCCCTGGACATTTTGCACCTAATGATTTATTATTTTATACCGGAGATCAATTTCCTGCAAGATATAAAAATGGCGCCTTTGTCGCATTTCATGGATCTACCATTCGTGCGCCGTATCCGCAAGCTGGATACATTATAGCATTCGTTCCTTTTGTAAATGGCAAACCACAAAAGTGGGAAGTATTTGCAGATGGATTTACCGGAAGAGATACATTAGTGAATACGAGTGATTCCAAATATCGTCCGATGGGGTTAGCGCAAGGTCCAGATGGTTCCTTGTATATTTCAGAATCTGAAAAAGGAAAAATTTGGAAAGTGAAATTCAATGGTAAAAAAGAGGAGTTTACAGAAAAGAGTTTGGCAAAAATGAAAGAAAGAGAAAACAGGACTTATGTTAAAAATCCAGATATCGTTGTAGATAATTTAGAACGTAACAAAGTAGCTATTGGTGGAGAAAAATTATACCAAATGAACTGTTTGATGTGTCATCAAAAAAATGGGAAAGGCGATGGCGTCAGATTCCCTTCTATTGCCGCATCTGATTGGGTAAATGGCAATAAGGATACTTTAATATCTGTTATGTTAAAAGGATTGGAAGGCCCAATAAAAATAAATGGAGAGCCCTTTGTTGGTATGATGCCAAAATTTTCGCAATTGCCTGATCACGATATTGCAAGCATTTTGAGTTATATAAGAAAAAACTTTGGAAATAATAGCGATTCTGTTACAAAAACAGAAGTTGCAATTGTTCGTCAAAGATTAAGATTAATCAAGATGAAACAAATGCAACTTCAGGTGCTGAATGATAAGAAATAATTTATTTTACATAAATAGGGTTTGCAAGTCCGTTTAAATCATACAACACTTTGCCTCCCTTGATAGTAACCTCACATTCTAATTTTTCAGTACCCTTTAATTTGAATCCAGTTTTATCATAAAAGCCAAAGTTGCCTTTTCTAATATTAAAGATGGCAATATCCGCTTCGGAACCTTCAGATAAATTACCTAATAACGGACGGTTAATTACCTGTGCAGGTTTCCAAGTACTCGCCTTGATGACTTCCGCCAATGGCATACCCATATTCAAAAACTTTGACATGACACTTAATTGATCCTTCATAGAAGTGTTCATACTACCTGTGTGTAAATCAGTACTTATCGTGTTTGGATAAAGCCCAGCTTTTAAAGCTGGTATCGCTTGTGAATAATTAAAACTTGAACCGCCATAACCCACATCAAAAATGATACCTCTTTTTTGTGCCTCCAATACAAATGGCTTTAGGTTATTTTTTGCATCAACAATTTCTTCACGAGCCCCCCCTAAGGCTGCATATGTATGGGTATAAATATCGCCTGGTCTTAAATGTTTAAAAAATAAATCTTGAATGGGTAAATTAGGCTTGGATCCACCAAAATCAATGATTACAGGTAGTTTTGCTAAATTTCCTGCTTCAACAACTCGGTCCGTTGGCGTCCAATCTTCTCCATTAAAATGGGCTAGCTTAAACCCTACAATATAATCACTGTATTGTTTAGCAGCACTTGCCGCAAATTTTGAATTCATCTCTGCCAAATCTTGTTCGTAATTTCCACCACGCATCCCTTCCCCAACAATATTTAAAAAAGACAACACTCTAGTTTGAGAAACATCAATTACATTTTTCTTAAAAGTGGCAAAATTTTTCCACCCAGCACCACCGCAATCCACTACAGTAGTTACCCCGACTCTAAATGTATAACCGTCAGGCATTAAAGCACTTAAGCCATCACTTAAGTAATGATCAGGTTGCGTGCCCGCAAATACATGGGCATGTATATCTATAACACCTGGTGCTACAATTAAACCAGAAGCATCCACCACTTGTTTAGCGTCTTTTACGTTTAAATTTTTGTCGACTTTAAATATTTTACCTAGTTTAATAGCTACATCCATAACGGCATCGATGCCATTTTTGGGATCAATTACATGACCGCCCTTAACTAACACATCATAGATAGGAGCAGCATTTTGCGCGTTTAATCCAAAATAAAATACGAATAAACCTAATAATAATACAACCTGCTTTTTCATATAAATTAATTTTTAATAATAAGAAATTCAATTTTTGGTATAGGAAAGCTACACATTTTGAAAATGAAATCAATTGCTTGCTTAAAATATTTTTAAAGAATACCGCTCATCCCAAATTTTACTTAACTAATTTCTATGTAAGGAGTGTTATTTAGAACCTATTTAAAAAAAGTGTATAAAATGTCGCTTACACATCACAAAATATGCGTTTTATTCATTAATTTTTGGTTCAAAATATAATCGATTGCTATGAATTTTATTGCCACCCTATTAGTAACTAACTTACTAAACTTTTCGCCTGCCGATACCAACCAGTATCAATTAGTGGTAGGCTCCTATACAAAAAAAGGAAATCCAGGTATTGAAGTATATTCTGTAAACGCAGTAACAGGGAAACCCAATTTATTGTATACCAAAGAAAACGCAAACGCTTCGTATTTAACTTTAGCAAATGAAGGTAAATTAATGTATGCCGTTTCTGAAGGATCAAAAGATGCCTCCTCTGTAAATTCATATAAGCTAAATAGCAATAATGAATTTGAAAAAATTAATAACTCAGCCATTAAAGGTGCGGGTCCTTGTTTTATCACTTATCGTTCCGAAAGTAGAACAGTGTACACTGCTAATTATACTTCGGGAAGTTTAAGTGTTTTTAAAACAAGTGAGGACGGTGCATTACTTCCAATTGCACAAGAAATTAAATACAATGGGTCAAGTATTGACAAAGCAAGACAAGAAGCTTCCCATGCACATAATGTTGTTTTAAGCTTAGATCACTCCTATTTATTAGTGACTGATTTAGGGGGTGATAAAATTTATCAACATAAAATTTACGCGGATGGATTAGTGGACGAAAACTTTACCGCCATTCCAATCACGCCAGGAAATGGTCCAAGACATTTTGTTTTTGATGCCACTGGCAAACATGGTTATTTGATTAGTGAAATGTCGGGCACCGTGGATGTTTTTGCAATAGATCAAAATAAGTTTAATAAAATTCAATCGATTGTAGCAGATACATCAAGTACCAAAGCGTCTAAAGGAAGTGGAGACATACATATCTCCCCAAGTGGCAAATGGTTAATCTCCACTAATAGAGTGACTAGTAACGAACTCACAGTTTTTAAAATTGGCGAAAACGGATTGCTTACAAAAATGTATCATCAACCTGTCGCAGAAAAACCGAGAAATTTTAGTTTTGCGCCATTGGGAAATTTTGTTTTTGTTGCAAGTCAAAATGATGACAAAGTGCAAATATTTTCATTTGATGATGCTACTGGAAAATTGACCAACACCCATCAGGACATGAAAATTAATGCCCCTGTTTGTTTGGTTTTCTCCACTGAACCTATGGAAGTAAATCCTGAGGAAAGAATAAAAAAATCAAATATCACTTTAATTCCTGTGGTCCCTCCTATTGCCAATTATTTGAAACAAGTTCAAGTAGGAAAATTGGTTTACTTATCAGGTCATGGCCCAGACAAACCAGGTGGTGGACAAATGTATGGCCATTTAGGAAAAGACGTAACTATTGAAGAAGGCGCAGCAGCGGCAAGACTTACCGGAATTTCAATGCTGTCTACATTAAAATCCTATATCGGCGATTTAAATAAAGTAAAGCGAATTGTAAAAGTACTAGGATTAGTGAATTCTGATCCCGCATTTGTACAACAACCTGCTGTGATGAATGGATTTTCCAATTTAATGGTCGAAGTTTTTGGAGAAAGGGGGAAACATGCGCGCTCTGCATTAGGTGTTGCTGCACTCCCTAATAATATTTCTGTTGAAATTGAAATGATTGTGGAACTTAAATAAATTAATAATATAAAATTTAAAAAAATGAAAACTCAAAATCGCCGCTCAATTTTTAAAAAAATGTTTGCTGGATTCTTAGGAATTACAGGTGCTAGTGCCGCTGCAAATGCAACACCAAATTCAGGTGTGGATGCGAATGGAAAAGAAGTATTTAATGTTCAAATGGACCAAGACATTCCACTTTTTTCTGGTGCAACTAAATTTGCTGGAATGGTTTTTGTTGCTGGCAAAGGCGCACATTTTGAAGGAGACATTAAAGCACATACGGATCATGTACTAAAAGAATTAGAGAAAGAGTTGATCAAAGCGGGTTCCTCTATGGAAAAAGTTTTAAAAGTAAATGTATACTTAGCTGACCTAGGTGATTACAAACAAATGAATGAAGTATTCAAAGGCCGCTTTGGACCAAAACCACCAGTAAGAACAACCGTTGCTACCTATGGTGGTGTTCCAGGAAACTCATTGGTTGAAATGGATTGTATTGCAATTGCAAACTAAAAATTAAAACTAAATATCATGAAACGTAGAGACCTGTTAAAATATATATCAATCACACCAATTGCTGGTGCATCTATTGTAGGTGGATTTTCAACTGCTAATGCAGCACCAATGGCAACCCCATTAGCCGCAGCCATGAAGCGTGATTTATTCGCTGAATTAGGCGTTCGAACATTTATTAATGCTGCTGGTACTTATACCGCAATGACTGCGTCACTAATGCGCCCTGCAACAGTGGAGGCCATCAGACAAGCTTCCCACAAATTTTGTATGCTAGATGAATTACAAGACAAAGTGGGCGAAAGATTAGCCGCAATTACCAGAGCTGAATCAGTCGTAGTTACCAGTGGGGCATTTTCCGCATTAACCTTAGGAATGGCTGGTATTTTAACTGGGTTAGATCCAGCAAAAGTAAAAGCACTTCCTAAATTAGAAGGCACTGGTATGAAAACGGAAGTAATATGTCAAAAAGCTCATGCCATTGGATACAATCAAGCCTTAACGAATACTGGAGTGAAAATGGTTATGGTGGAAACTTTGGAAGAATTAAAAAATGCCATCAATAAAAATACAGCAGCTATGCATTTTTTACATGTGCAATCTGATAAAGGACAAATACAACATGAAGAATGGGTAGCTATTGGAAAAAAATATGGTATTCCTACTACGATTGATATTGCTGCGGATGTACCTCCTGTTAGTAACCTTTGGCGCTTTAATGAAATGGGCTTTGACTTTGTAGCCATTTCAGGTGGTAAAGCACTAAGAGGACCTCAAAGTGCTGGCTTATTAATGGGTAAAAAAGATTTAATCAAGGCAGCCCGTTTATCAATGCCGCCACGTGGAGAAACCATTGGTCGTGGTATGAAAGTAAACAAGGAAGAAATATTAGGTATGCTTGTTGCCGTGGAAGAATTTGTAAAAATTGACCATGATGCAGAAGCACTTATCTTTTTAGAGCGAATCAAAAAAATTCAAGCAGCTGCAGAATCAGTACCAGGTGTTACAACAACAATTTCAACACCCGTATTAGGAAACGTTACCCCTACTTTAAATATCTCATTGGATTACACTAAGATTAGTAAAACAGGCGAACAATTACGTTTGGATTTACGCAACGGAAACCCTTCCATTGAATCCGTTGGCGGTAAGGATAATATTGGCATGACTGCATGGTCATTACAAGAAGGAGAAGATAAACTTGTTGCTAAACGATTAAAAGAAGTATTACAAAACGCTGCTAAATAAATTAA
>CAJBLA010000143.1 GCA_903953815.1 uncultured Bacteroidota bacterium
CTTTACTTCCCCATTTCCACCTTGAATATAATAATTTTTAGCAAGTTCCTCCCCAATTGCCTTAACAAAAGCAGCTTTAATTTTCGAAATCTTCTCAGCGGCAGAATTACTAGTAATATTGGCCATATCATCAATCCTATTTTTCATTTCTTGTAAATTTCCAATACTTGATAAGCTTGTATATATATCGTATAACTCTTCTCTTTTACCACGTAAAAAACTCAGTCCTACTCCTTCTGGATGGTTTAAATAAAACAAGTATAATGTCTTTTCTAGAGGCCTAAGTTTTATTTCAATATTACCAAAATCGGGCAAAAAGATTCTTTTTCTTTCATCAATAACCAACTTGCTTAAAGCAACATTTTGCTTAAAATTTTGGGAAAATAACATTTTAACCCTTAGTGACTCCATGATATTCAAAGCCTGGTGTATTTCAGCAAATGATAATTTTGCTTTTAGCTTATTCATGCAATCAGCGCAAATATCAGCTGTACGTAACTTTAATTTTATGTCCTTTTTCTCCAAACACATGTCATTCACGCAACCAATTGGATCGTTATGAACGGAAGTTCTTAATTCATCGTAATCATTAAACATGTGTTTTTGAAGCAAAAGGGCTATTACTTCGTAAGCTATAGGGAAGGCATCGTAACATTTTATGAAATGATTCCAGTCGGAAGTATGAATAAATCCATTAGTGGGCATTTTTTCATCTAAACTTGCAAACCAGTTTTTATCATTTGAAATTTCAGTTAATAAAATAACAAATTCGTCATTGTTAATTCCCCTGCGTAAACGGTAGTTATTACATTTAGCAAAGAGGGTTTCCCAATTAGACGCTTTTCTGCTAAATGGGAATTCGAACAACCTAATCCCTTTAGAACTTTTATAAGACTCATAATATGAAGCTTGTGGTCTACTCAATTTTACTCCTTTTTCAAACTTCTCTTGATCTAGAATTACATTTTCAACATAATCATCCTCGCTAAAATCAATTAAGTTATCGTTGTCGCATATAAACTGAATTGGGCCATCTAATGCATTCAATAAATCAATCACCTCCGTAAAAGTTTCATTACTCACATCCCCATCTTTAATTAAATGTATTTTCATAATTAATCTTCAAATAAATTACCTAAACTTCTGTTTGTTTTTTTCTTCTCAAAATAATGATTCATTGATTTGTCTAATTTACTCCAAACACTATTATTCATTTCCCCTTTTTCAAAAGAAAAACTATTTTGTTTTTTTATGGACATACTTTCAGCAACATCAACTGCATCCAAAGTAGCCCCAATGAAACTAAAAGTCCATTTTCCTGATTCTTCTAATGAAGAAATCATATTACGAATTTTTACTAAGTTAAACAATCTTGACGCATTTTCATGGCCATCTGTAAGAATTACTACAACAACGGTAGTTGGAAGTCTACTACTTTGAGTTTGAATACTAATTTGGGTTATTGTATCTCCAATTGCATCCAAAAGTGCAGTTGAACCATCTGGTCGATAGGTTACATGATTTAATAATTGTATAGTACTTGGATTGGACTGGAAGTAATGATGGTCAATATGGTTATTAAAAGTAGTTAACCCCATTGTAATTTCTTCCTCCTCAAATTCAAGACCCTTTAGCTTAATTCTATTGACCTGCTCATTAAACCCATTAATGGTGCTGTCAATACAATCAGACATTGAACCGCTCTTGTCCACGATTAAGTGGTAAATTGTTTTTCTCTTTTTCATGTTATTTATTGTTTATTAATTTGATAAAAATGGTTTCTGGATATCCCCCTTCAAAAACATACTCAGTTACTGGACAAAGCCATAATTGATGGTTAATTGTTTCACCTTTAAAACTATCTACATGATAGTAAGCCCCATAATCTACAAGCGCGTGACCTATATTATCTAATAGCCCTTTGTTCATCCCAATCCTTATTTTAGTCAGTTGCGCATCTGCGTCCTCAAATTCCTCTGTGCTTAGCTTTAGGGTCGCTTTTCCTTGGTTATTTGAGACAAGATCGAGAAAGGTGTCAGCCCCATCAACCATCATTAGGTTGGCCTTAGTTCCGAGATTTGCTTCTAAGAAAGCAGGTAAGTCGGCATACCAGATTCCGGCCTCTTTGTAAAAAGATAATGTTTTGGTAACTGTGGAAGTTTGGTGATTGTTTGCATATTATATTGGTTTAGAATACAAAATTACTTTGAGCGGATGGCTAATTTTCTTCTCTACAAGTTGTAATGAATTGATTATTTTTTGGGTAAATATTTGATAACCAACATGTTAATAACTTAGCCGATTTTGATACACTTTTTGGCGCATGTTGATAAATATTTATCCTACTTATTTATCAGGAGATACTAGGAATGTCTACTTTTATTTTCCCCCTAAATTTCACCTAACATTGAAGAAGATGGAAAATGTAAATAATGATGAAGCATTATGCATAGATGCCCTAGCTGACATCATAAGTGTACGTCCGCTGAAGCCGGATAGAATTAAACATTTGGTGAAAAAACATAATGAACTTTATGAAAATACTAAATCCATTTCTCCCGCTCAAAATGATTTCTTTTTTTTATACATGAAACTATGTGAATTAGATGGACTGATTAAAAAAACTGAAAGTGCAAAAATTGCCTTAAATGAGTTCAGTCAAATATATCATTTAAGTACTGGAAACATTATTAAATGGTTAGTAAAGCATGAGGAGGATGGGCTTTACATCAGAGAAAATGTAAAGAATACAAAAATTGAAATATCGGATATTGATAATGAAGGTATTTTATGGTTAAATTGGTTTTGCATAAAAGTTGAAATTGTTAGTTTTATTCCGGTTTTAGATTTTATGTTGACATTTAATGATCACTATGATAAAACAATGGATAAGTACCGTACAGATAACGATGAAGAAACTTATCTAGAATGTGGCGTAGAATATTATAAATCAAATAATGAGCAAAGAAGACTAATGGATTTTGTTAGGCATTTGATTAATCCTCCAATTGAAGATATATTTTCACAAGCTACAACATCACTAGACTATAGTAAATTAAAGAATTATGTTCCTTTAAAAGTGGAGCATCACAGCCATACGCCATCAACTGAACTACAAGCAGCGCATGATTTATTTCATCAAGACAAATATGAAGACGCTAAATTTAAATATACTGAACTACTACAGTCCAGAAATGATTTTCAAGAGGCATGGCTAGGCTTAACAATTAGTAATTTCATATTAGGGGACTTTGACGCGGCCTATATAGCAAGTTCTAAGCTTTTAGCATATCAATACCGAGATTTAATTCGCTATATAGAAAAATATAAGCAAAATGATAGTAAGTCGGAAAATGAATTTTATATAGCAGATAAAACTTGTGAAGAATCGGTCAATGATTATAAAACTAGCACTGACAAACTAGCGTGGTTAGCTGAAAATAGAGCACTCTATAATAGTATATCCATTAGGCCAGAAGGGCTTCCGTCGATAGCTAGTTGTTGCTTAAATGGGAAGCATTATGAAAATATATCAGTATTTCATAGTACATACTGTGATGCACAAATAGATGAAAACATATTAGATACAAAAACACATTTAGAAGCTGTTATTCATTTTATAGAAAAAATGGATATTAAAAAATTAGATGAGCTTTTATTAAAACAGAGTTACTCGAGTATAAGCAAGGCTAAGTTTATGGTAGAATTAAAAGGTGTATTTGATAGGTTTAATGACTCAAAAGACACCGTTTTATATGCAGAACCAGGAATATGTCAGGGTTGCAATAATGGATGCGGCGGATTTACCTTCTTAAGTAATAAATCTAGAAACTATATTGATCTGGTAATTAAGTCAGAAGATAATATCGTAACAGATATTTTTGAATGCAGTCAATTTAAAAATGATAATTTAGTTAAATCGATGCTTGGGAAAAGGATTACATTTTACAAAAACGATATGCCATTTTAAATTAATAATTCATGGAAATTTTAATGTTATTTGGGTTTGTATTTTTACTAAGTTTCATAGTGAATAGTTTAACTGGAGTTGATAAACGCAAAAATGAAGAAGTTGATTTAGTAAAAATTACCAAGGATGCTCAAATTGAAACAGGATACCCAACTTCAATCATGCGCTCATTACATATCAATAGCACAATGGAACCTCCTCTGCCTTATCATAATTATAATGATGAACAACTAGGTAGGTTTAAAGAAGAAGAGGCTGTTCCTTATAATAAACATAATTATACCATAAATATGTTTATTGAATCAAATCAAGAACTGAATTTAAGCCTATTTGAAAGAGAGCTTACCGAACAAATGGTAAACGATGCCTACGAAAAAGTACTTAACGAACATTTGAGCAATATTAAAAAGGGAATTCCAGATGTTTTCAATATAACTGACAAAAAAGAGGCCAAGGATTATCTATTAAATTATGTAAATAATTCAAGCAAACATTAAATTAACCATTATGGGAAAATACGGTTTTAGCTTTAGCTGTAAAAGGGCACTCGGGATTACCGCGGCAAAGCAAAAGTTTGCTCGAGAAAATGGCATACCACTTCGGTAAATGGCATCGAAAGAAAAGTAGGCCGTTCGGTTATCAACTTGCTTTTAGGCGCATTGTTTAAAAAGAGATAAACATAAACCCTATTCGGGAATTTGGTTCTGGACTACCTTTAAATCCGAAGCTGATTGGAAAGTGTATTTCACGAAATTCAAATCGGAAGCAACCCTAAAAGTTTACTTCACTAAATTCAAGAGTGAAGCCGGTATGAAATAATTGAATGATTAAAGCCTAAATAATAGCACCTCAAATTCATCGTAAGCGGTCATTACTTGATCAACTACGTTGATTTTAATAGTGCATACAACATCATCCCCTTCTTCCTCTAGGACCTGGTTCCTAAGGCGGTTGTATTTGGTCTTATCTGCCAATGATTCAACATATACTAACTGATCTTTAGTTAGGTCACTAAATAGGTATTCTCTTGAATCTAAGATGTATTTATTGGTGATGTTTGAGCCTCTCATGGGTATATTTAATTACGCTAAATTAGTATAAATCATACTAAACTAAATACTGTTACTATTAGGAATAGTAAATAAAAAGTACTGTGGCATCTTGTTTTCAATTAAATAGTAATCATCGCATTGTATTATTAGTTCCCTTTGCTTAATGACCTTTTTATTCCAATCACTAGTGAGCTCTATTGCGGCATTACTTGTATATCCCATTTTATCAACAATAAATTGTTGCATTTGGTGCTGGTATATCATATAGCCATTACTTTGCTGTAAAAGCTCCTTTATATATTTATTATTTGAAAAGATAGGCGTATTTATAATCTTTAAAATAATTTCTGAGTCAACTTTATTATATAAACTTTTTAAAATAGTAAAATTTTGTTCAGTAGGTTGTTTTATGGCATCATAAATATCATTGAAAGTTAATTTTGTACTTACCTGTTGATTATTTGATGTGCCACTTAAATGTATTACTTCACTTGGCCTTATTGCATCTGTCACCATTCGGATAAATTTAATCCCTTGCTCCTTCCATTTAACCACCCGATCAAGTAAAGAAGGAAATTGTATGATATTAGCATCATCAATTGATAAAATCATTTCTACGTATTTCATAATATTATATTTTAAAAAATTAAGAAAAGAAGACGCCGAAACAAATCAGCGCCTTCTTATTATTACTAACCCAACCATCAAACCATTAAACTAGTTCATCATTTCAGGTAAAGCAAATGAAGCATGTTGCTGTTCCATGTTTTTATTTTGTATTATCCTTAATGAATTTATACTAGCCAAATCCGTTAACGTAACTCGTTCTACTTTAATACCCCACCTTCTCACAAACGCACCTACCTTTTTGGTAAGCAATGAATCCATGCCGTAAATCTCAGAAAATGTCATACCCTCAATAATTTCTCTAATCATTCCCTGTGTGGTATCAATAAGCACATCATGCGGCTGTGAGATAGTGGTTAAATAAGTTTTAACATCTTCGATCCTAAAGCGAATAATAGCCTTCACAACCACATTTCTGCCATTACGGGTGGTGATACTTTGCGGATTCATCTCAAGTGACTGGGTAATTATTGTCGCTTCCCATACAGAATCTAAAAATGGAATTTTAAAGTGAATACCTGGCTTTAACACCTTTTGTTGAAGCTTGCCGCATCTAAGCATAATAGCCTCATTCCATTGTTCAACAATAACATAAGGTAAAAACTCCTTTCCAATACTTATTATAAAGTCAATTAATTTATCAAACATAATTTTTCATTTTTTTAGTAAAAGAAGCGCCGATATTTCGCAGCGCTTCTTGATAATCAAAACACACACATTATTCAAAAAATTATATTGGATGGTTAAATCCAATAGGGCTTCTACCCGTTTTACTTAATACAAATTCTTCCTTGCATAATTCCAAAATAGCATCTTCACTATTTGCTTCTTCATCCAACAAACTATTAATTAATATTTTCTTGTGAACATTCTGTATTTGACCACCTGTCAAGAAACAGGTATCATTAATTTTTTCAATAGTATCAACTGAAATATCCTGAAATACATTGGAAAGAATTTGTTTTCTTACATGGGCCTCCGGCTTCTTATATTCCACCTTGTATAAAAAGCGACGTTCAAATGCGGGATCTAAATGTGCAGCCAAATTGGTTGTTGCAATAAAAATGCCGTCTTCAAAATCTTCCATGTTTTGCAACATGATGTTTTGTAATGTATTGTAGGATTTGCTGGCGCTAGATTCTGCTTGCATTCTAGTACCTAAAATAGCATCAGCTTCATTAAACAATAAAATGGGTGCTAATTTCATTGATTTTCTACATTCCTTATAGCTAGTCCAAACGCTTTGCAACTGCTTTTCAGCCTCTCCCACAAATTTTGATTGCACACTAGAAATATCTAAAAAGAACACATCACGTCCAGATTGCGCAGCCCATTGCATTACCGTACTTGTTTTTCCACCACCAGCCACCCCATATAACAATATGTTGATACCGGTTTTTAAGCCCTTTTCTTTTAATTTGGTGACCAATTTTTTATAATTTTCTTCCTCCAAAGCACGAGAAATAGTGTCGATTTGCTTTTTCTCCGCTTCATTATAAAACAAAGTTTCTTTGTTAATTTTTTCGGCTTTATATACCGTACACAATTTGGGCTTTACTACTTTAGCAACTGTATCCTTGTATCCACCCAACATCACTTCCATCGCATGTTCACTTAATCTAACATAACTCATAAATGAAAATTCATCATCTGAATTAATCACCAAATCATTGGTAAATAAAGGACATTGGTTCTCTTTTATTTTTCTAGAATATCTAACTCTATCTTGTATCTCGCTATAAGTTTCCTTAATCATTTTATCAATATTCACTTCATCCTGACCTTCAATATGCTCAATAGCAATATTTAATAAAATAGCTAAATCGTACTTTGTTACATCAGGATAGGATAATAACCACTCCACCTCTGGAAAATCTGCATTTAATTGTAATAAGCCTAATAATTCATCACACAACTCTTCAGTTGTAATAATTGAATCAATACGCTTAACGATCAATTCTCTAATTTGACTTAACAAAGCAAAGAAGTTACTAACCTTAGACACTTCCATCAAAGCTTTATCTCCTTTCATTAAAGCACCAATAGCACTTTCAACTACGGTAATTGTATTGTTATGTTCCTCCTTACGTCTCACTGAATAATCATGACGTTTTTTATACACTAATTTTTTTGCTGTCAATTCCTCAATGGCTATGTTTACCTCTGCCAACATGCTTAATTTTTTTCCAAAAATCTCTACCATTCTTTCTAAGTCAATATCTCGGTCTTTTAACTTTGCTTCTAAATACACTGAAAATACTAATGCCTGAAAATGTGTGATACCATAAAAACCCATCAATGGCTGTGAGTCCATAACCAATTCATTCACCAATTGCTCAGTTAATTCTTGTCCTTTAATAGAAGTACTCAACTTTTGAACTGAAGTCAATAAATCTTTTGAAATGTGCATGTTTGTCATAGGATACTATTTATTGGTGAAAAAATGGGGGGAGCGAATATGAGATACTTATTTTAAACCTGAAAAATTAAAATGCCAATTTTATTAAGATGTGCGTAAGTATTTTATTTATTAAAAAGTTCCGCACAATAACAACTATTAGTAATTTTCACAATCATCTGTTTAGTAACAAATTACTCATATCATGTTTGTGTTAAGTATAGTCAACTGATTGTCATATCTGTTAATTTTATTTTAAATAATTTAGTTTATATAGGTCTAATATGCATTTTAACCTATAATCTGCGCCTGCCTTTCGGGCGCGCACTTCATAAGGGTTTAGGTAATAGGTTTTCTCTTTGGTCAACTTATCATATTCAGCCTGGTGTTTTTTACAGGTTATCACTTTTGAGTGATCATGCTCATGTATAATAGTGTCCACTAAGCTTTCAATTGATTTGTGAGATCCAAAATAGATAGTAATTGTTTTATTATAATAACTATAGGACCCCATAAGTGTTTTATGTTTGGTATATTTTAAATTCAAGTGAATGACTCTTTTTTTGTTCTCATCCAGGTTTTGAAGACACCATCTAATAACCGCTCTTACAAATTCGATTTTACTACAGTTAAGTTCATATTTTTTGATGGGGATATGAATTCTTCCTTCCTTTTCGCCTGGGCTATCAATATCATCATCAGTAATTAACTTTCTTTTTTCAATGCCATTAATCCATATCCTAACAGATACAAAAATGTTGGTTTGAATATTATTAGTGGGTTTAATAACCACTGGTATAATATCCTTTGAATTTGGATGTGATTTAGCTTTACTTTTCGCTTTATCACTTTTATATACGTTATGCAACACCCAAATGGCAAAACACACATATAAATACATTATCAGTGCCTTATCCGCAGTATTTAAATAAAGTAATGTTACCATGTGACGCAATAAATAAGGTTAAAAATGGGCTTCTTAAACCCCCTTTTTTCTTTGAGGGGAGGACAAACATACAGGAGTGGTTTTTAGTCTATTTAAAATCCGACAGCTGATTGAACTTTTTTTTATATTTTTATTATAAAATGATTATTAAATCATATAATATTGATAATCAATACTTTTAAATAATATTTAAAGTCGCATTTGGGGATAAAATTAGCGGTGCTTTATATTATAAATAATAGTTTTAAATCATACATTTGAATGAGTCCTTCCCCTAATTAAAACTTCTTTTTATGCCAATTGTACATGCTGCTAGGTTAAGGATGAGATATTTAGACCAAATTCTGCGCAACCACAATAGAAAATATACTGTCCTTGAAATTAAGGATATGATTAACCTAAAAACGGGCATAGGTATTTCAAAAGAAACCGTCTATCAGGACTTACAATACTTGAAGCGTGAATTTGATGCAAAAATTATTAAAAACAGCTATAATCAATACTATTACGAGGATGCAGAATTTTCAATTGAAAAAGCGCCATTAAGCGATGATGATAAAATATTGTTAGATGTTGCTACTAGTATTTTTAAGCAATTTAAATCATCTCCTATTTTTGAAAAGTTTGAAACTGTTATTAATAAAATACTTACCGGTAGTGCAATCACTAAAATAGAACGAAATACGATGGACTGTATTCAACCCGAGCAAACCCAAAGTGTGGTAGGTGTTGAATATATTGAACCTATTTTAAATGCAATTTTAGAGCGTAATTCCATAGAGATAGAATACCAAAAAGAAGGACAAAAGCCCGAAACCAAAATAATTTCACCCTATGTATTAAAGCAAGTTGATCATCATTGGTATATGATTGGATTTGATAATCTTAAAACTAGTTTAACCAAGAACTATTCCTTGGATAAAATATTGTCAGTAAAGGTTTCTAAACAACCTTACTATGTGGATGAAAATTTTGATGCCAGCCAGTTTTTTAAATATTCATTTGGGATTTATCATAACTATAATAACAAGCCTCAAAAAATTAAACTTGAATTTAAGGACCCTTATATTAATACAATTATCAACTACCCTTTAAGCCCTTATCAAACCCATACCCTTAGTAAGGATGGTAAAAAGCTTACAGTAAACCTTGAATTGTATGATTCCTGGGAGATAGTTTCGGAAATACTTAAATATGGTGCTAGTGTTAGAGTGCTATCGCCAAAAAGTTTAGCTTTAAAGATAAAGGGGATAGCGGAGGAGATTGCGATGGGGTATAAATAAGGATTAGCAAATAAATTAAAATGCAAGCAAGTACATTAATAAAAAAACTAAAAACTACCACCCTTCCTGAAACACTTACAATTAGGATTCACAGAGCCATTTCTTGGCTAAAAAGTGCAGAAAAACAGGAAGAAAATTTAGATTTGAAATTCATCTCTCTATGGGTGTCATTTAATGCTTGCTATGCAGTTGACCTTAATGGGATTAGCTCTAAGCCAGAAAAAGCAAAATTGAGGGATTTTACAAGTAGTCTTGTTCAATTTGATCGTACCCGTTTATACAATTTATTTTGGGAGAAGTATAGCGGGCCTGTTAAAGTGTTAATTGAGAATAAATTCGTTTTTGAAAAATTTTGGGAATATAATCGAGGTGAAGCCAATGACTATCTGCCTGCATTTAATAAATCTATCGCAAGTGCAACAAACTGCCTATCCAAACAAAACATTGAGGGATTAATTGAAATTGTTTTGGAAAGGCTTTATACCCTTCGTAACCAATTAATTCATGGCGGAGCTACTTACAATTCTAAGTTAAATAGGTCTCAATTAAGAGATGCCTGCAATATTATGCAATTGTTAGTTCCAATCATAATTGATATTATGCTCGATAACGGAGAGCATGATTGGGGGGAGATAGCTTATCCAGTGGTTTTATGATAAAATTAAATACTTTGTCATTACTGGATTAATCTTTGATGGATTCCAAACTAAAATTTCTGTATTCAACTCGATTCTTGTTTCGCTTTCCCAAACTAATATTTTAATTTCTTTTTTATCATAATGATCATGTGACCATGCTCTCCCACTATAAACTGCAGGATTAGTCCAAAAATTGGAAATTGGTTTAAAATGCCATGGCATTATTTTAAATATATTTTTTGTACGAATGAAAAAATCGTTGAATAATGGATTAAGCTCATTTGCAATGACATCTTCCGTTCTAATTATTTTATTATGATGAGAAGGTTTGTTTATTATATCGCTAATTCTATTAATTAAATTATAAAAATCTTTCCAATCAAACTCTGCTTTCCAATGAGAACCAAGGGCATAAATTATTTTATTTGCAGGGCCAACTGTAATATTTTCGATTTCTCTATCCCAATTGTTTCTTGACTGAAAACGAAAATCATTAATTTTAAGCAATACTAAATCATATAATTCATTCTTACTGTCTGGTAAATTAGAAGTAATTATTTTAATCAAATCTTTGAAATAACTCTCTAAACTAATCCTTAAACTATTCCATGTTTCAATTTTTGGATTTGATAAAACATAATTTCCGTCAACTTTTTCAAAAAAACTAACTAATGAAGTATCATATTCGATATGATCAGGTTTTACCCAACCTAAAGATTCAAGAAAATTGCTGTAATCGTTATTCAAATCGTGGTGAAATCCTAGTTCTTCAGAGATTTGTTCTAACTCATCAGATCTGAAAAAGTCTAACATCATTTCTGCTAGCTTTCTTTTATCTCCATATTTGGAATTATCTTGTAAAAATAAATAATGTAAATAATCTGTAAATGAATCCCCGTTTAAAAATTCATTTGATTCAATGTCTTCAATTTCTATATTTGTATTGAAATGTTTATTAAGATACTTTGCATATGACTTCAAAAAAGGTGGATTACTAATCGATAACGATATTTTCCATCCAATCATTCTAGCATGATCCCAAACACAAATTTTTGACTCATTCCTGAATTCTTTCTCTAACTCAATTAAGAAAATAGGTGAATATTCAATCACATTAACAATAAAATCATCAACTACTTTCCTATGTGATGGATTTTGTGTAAGATAAAGACTTTGCCAGTTTTTCTTATGCTCTTTAAAATCCGATTTGGCTCTTTTATATTCTTTATTTAAATCATAAATATTTTTGTCAATTTGAATGAGTTGTTCAATTAACATGCTCCTAAACTGTTGATTCGCTTCCATTATCCATTTGTCAAAATCTGTAAGCAACGATTTGATTTCAGATTTAGGAATAAATCTAAAGGAATTAAAAACTTGAAGTAAATTTTTTTCGATCTTATTATTGAAATCATTATATCTATTTAACTCAATACACTCTCTATATTTGAGAATTACTTCTTTTGCTAAATCTTTTTTATTATATATTATACAATATGACTCGTAAAATTTAAATAAATTTGAAAATTCGTTATTTATATCATGAGCAATTCTTAAAATGCTTTGAATTACTTCTAAATTAAATGGGGCCTCAATTAAAGTACTAATGTATTTATAACAGGTTTCGTAAATTTCAATTTTCCCTTTAGTTGGTTCAATTGGAATAGAATTCCTAAGCTTATTGTAATTTAAATATGAAGGATAAATAACATTTGATGCTTCAATAATTGAAGTAAATTTTCCATTTAATAAAACATTGTTTAACTTATCTAGAATATTGAAAATATTATCTACGTCAACGATTAAGCCCCAACCAGGTTGCGGGAATATACTACTCAATATAAGTAATGATTTACCTTTTTTATTAATATAACCATCTAATAATTTACTTATTTCATTTGAATCCGATGCTGATACCAACTTTGATTTAGTATTATATTTTTTATCCCCATTCGGATCTTCATTCTTTACAAAATAATTTCCTAATAAGCGATATGGCTGGGCATTACTTATATCATTAAAAATTCTATAAATAGAATCAAGCTCATCCCAATTCCAATCTTGCCCTATTGGAATAACCCAAAACAAAGAAGGCATTACTTTTTCGGAAGAAATTAGCTCTTGAATCTCTTTAGCTGAATAAGCACTTAATTGATAACCCATAATCGATTAATTTAAAAAGTTACAAACCAAATTTATCGAAATTTTCATCATTAAACCCTAAATCTCTTTGTACATTAATCGCGAAAGCTCGATTGTTATTGGGTTCAAGTTTTGTATTATTATTAATTAAATAGCGATTCTCTCTGCCAACTTCCATAATTAATTGATGGTATTTGATTTTTGCATTTTCTAACTGCTTGATTGTCAATTTTCTAGTTGATTCTAATCTTCCTGTTACTAAAATAATTATAAAACCTAATTGATTCCATTTATTAAAATGTTCAATAACACCTGGCAAAAGTTCAAATTTATTTTCATCTAACTCATTAAATTTTTCTTGTTTAAAAATTGTACCGTCAATGTCACAAAATATTGTTCTAGTGTTTTGATTTAATCCCATAGTCATTAATTTTTGTTCATAATTTTTTTAATTCACTATCACTCGCATAAGGCACTTTGGCACTTGTTACCACTTTAGAGGCTTTATCCAAATGCACATCCTGGTCATCACAGAAAAAGTCAACCCCGGCAGCTTCTAGTATTTTATCCTTTGATAGCCCTCCTAAAAAGTGGGTTTCGTGTATGTAAACACCCCAGGATCGTAATGTTTTAACTACCCTTTGTATTGCATCTCCTGACCTAGCAGTAATGATTGCCAATTTTAGGGGAGATAGCTCTACAGGTCCAGGTATAAATTGTTGGATTTGAGATAGCTTATGTAGTAATTTTGCAAAAGGACCCGCTGGCAGTGGTACGTCCTCATTGTCTTTTTCATGTTGTAAAAATGAAGCTAATCCTTCTGTCTTATACCTATATTCCGAGGAAGTAAATAATACCTCATCGGCGTCAAATCCAAACTTTACAATATTGGGATTGGTGATTACTTTATCAGGGGCATTTAAAATAAGAGCAGCTGCTGCTAGTTTTGAGTCAATTACTGCTTGTACATCTGTTTCATCTCTTGATAAAAACAAGTCAACGCCATAACCGGGTAAATATGTGCTAATTGGATTACCTCCTGTGAATGCCATTCTAGTGATATCTAATCCATGTTTATTTATTGAATTCATGACACGCATGCCCGTTTCAGGACTGTTTGTTGACATGACTACAATTTCAACTATTTGCTTACTTGCAATTTTGTTTAATGCCAATAGCTTTTCGATTAAATAAAAGGCTGCACCTGGTGCTAATACTATATGCTCATTCTCCTCCTGGTATTTTCTAAATGCTACTATCCCTTCCTTGGTGAATATTTCATTTTCATGTTCTAATGAAAATAAACTTCTGGAGGAAACGCCTATTACTAATATTTCAGATAAATCAACTGGCATTGTTATTCTTGGTCGTTTAAAAGCATCATTCCTTCAACCAAAAAGCACATGGCCATGGTGTCTAACTCACAATAACGAAGTAGTGCTTCCTTTAATCTTAATCTTGCCTCTTCCGGTATGTGGGTGTATTGTAAATATGCATATGCACTTAATGCTGCACCGCCATCGGCAATGCCATCCATATCGTCAAAGTATTCATCCAATTCATCTCGGTCGTAGCCTTCAAAAATTGTAGGTAATGTTTTATAGGGGTCATTATTATAAGCTTGATTAATCCATTGATGATCGTCAAAGTTCAAGCTTTTAATAGCTAATTGTTTACCATAGATACCCAATGTTCCATATTTAGTTTTTAAATAAGGTACATCGTTGATTATTGAAGGTAGTACAAACTTAAGTCCTACCTTGCCTTTTGAAAAAGGGGAATAATATAAGCGTTGAACTACATCATATAAATCAACCATATTTCTAGCGCCACTAACATAATTTTTACCATCTTCTTTATGTCTAGTTATTAAATCAATAAAGTCCAATAATTCAGATTTTTCAGGGTCTGCTACTTCTAACTCACCTGATACTATTTGACCATGAATCATTCTTAAATAAGTATTTTCATGATTGTGGTATCTGAAAATTGTACCATTGTTTTTACTTAAAGATTGCTTTAGAGTTCTAATGAATTCTAAATTTGGAAAAACACCCTTTTCAAAATTGATGTACTCGCCAACATGTTCAATACGTCCATCCTTATGCATTAAATGATGCGACCATTGAAAAGCCACCCCACTGTATGGTGTCTTATTAATATAAAAAGGCAATGCACTGGTGGAAGTTTCAAAATCAATGTGATTTAAAGGCCATACCCAAGTGGCAGCCTCTGCATCAAAGTTATCTTTGTCAAAGTAATAATTAGTGTCCTTTGCTTTTTCCTTTTCCACTTGCTTACATCGTCTAGCATACTGATCTAAGCCAATTTTGTCTTTTTTTGTTGGTTCAGTTCCTAAGTCCGTATTTTCAAGGCGTTCCATTAGATAAATACCTTCATTCAAAGCGTTATCCATTCTTCCCTGCCAAACATCAATAGTCCAAGGGGATTGTAATAAATTATCTGCGTACTGACTTATATGTTTCCAACACTCTAATCTTCCATCTTTTAAACCATCTCCTTTTCCTGTCTTCACCCAAAATGAACATGATTTACAACTCATTGTAAGTGGAGAAAATTTTCGCTCGTCGTTTACATATATTTCTTCACAGTAGTTAACAAATTCCTCAAAAGTATACTCCTCGTTTAAAGTAGTTGGTACTTTATATTTATTCCATATTTTTTCAACTGTATCATCTGTATTCACAACAGCTAAGATAGATGCTCCTAATTGCGCCTTTGTGACATTTGAGATATCAACAGATACCCTTCCGTCATCATCTTTAACAATTTGAAATATTTGATTCAACCCGTTAACTGTTGCTTTTTTTGCCTTATCCACCAATAACAAATGTGAATTAACCCTATAGTCAGGGAAAGCTTTTGATACTACATATTTTTGAAATGCAATATCATATAAATAGGGCGCCCATTTGGAATTGATGCCCTCCGTTGCTTTACCTAAATATGATATAAACGAAAGTTCGTTTTCAACATCGCTATTCCAACTTTTAGCTTTTACTTCATAAATGTCAATTACTTTACCAACTGCATGTTTTACAATAATATCAGCTCTAATAAATAATTGATTGTATCTAAAAGCCCCTTCAGCAATTACTACCTTACCAGCCCTTGCTAGCTTTTCATTGGTAATACGAATTGATTCATCATAATCTAAGGTTTCAACAATAATATCATCAGCAATTGGGTTATCACAAAATTCAAATAATGCCAATGCGCCAGTTTGATGGCCACCTTCAGCTAATGCTTGTAAAAATTTATCATCAATTTTTTGATCAGCATATTCATTCTTTTTCCCCGTGTAATACAACTTAGTTACACATTCTAACCCTGATTTGAACTTTGATTTTGTAAGATATCTTGCCATGTTGATTAATTTAAATATTAATAATATTACCCCTAGTAAATTGACTTGCATGTGAATTATGACAAGTAAAAATTAGCACTTGTTTATTTTCCGCATAATCTTCAAAACAACTTACCGCATTTTGTTGTCTTCCTTCATCAAAATCAACCATTGGGTCATCGAACACTAAAAATCCGTCATTATTTTCTAATAAGTAATCTGCCATACTTAATCTTACAGCCAGACCCATTATACCAGAAGTGCCTTGAGATAATAGTTGAAATGGTAATTCTTTATTTTCTGCTACATTTACAACCATGTTTGGTGCCAATTTTTGTTCACTGTGAAATACATATTTACCACCACTTAGGGTATTCAAATATGTATTTAATTTATTGTGATAGTTTATATAAGGCGCATTTTGGGCATTTAGTAAAATATTTTTCAACTTATCTAAGGCCGATTTTAGGGAAATAGCTTCTTGGATTAAACTTTCTTTTTGTCTTGTTTTATCATTAATCTCTTGCTCTTTTTCCTCCGTGGTATAATTTATCGGGTTGCCTTCTAATATTTGCTTCTGTGTAAGTTTATCAGTTAATGAAACACTATTAGTATTATACCTTTCTTTTCTTGTTTCGAAAGTTGTGTTTAGAGTATCAAAATTTATTCCATCTGGGATGGCTGCTAAACCATCAATCTGTGCTTGTTTTGCACTAATTTCATTAATCTTAGTAGCTATTGCTTGTACAATATCAATGACTCCTTGATATTGTTTTTTTAGATTTTCTAACTCTAGTTTGTGCTTATTAACTGCTATTTTTGATTGATTCAATTGCGTTGTAATTGAATTTTTCAAGTCAGTTAATTCTTCAACACCTCTAGTTAAGGGCAAGTTATTGATACTATCAACCTCAGCTTTTAAGGCCTCTAAGCTTCTGCCATTTAGTACTGCTTGCAATTCGGTATTTCTACTGCTCTTCACTTGCATTGCTGTATTGTAATTATTATTTAATGCTCTTAGCGCATCCATAGAATCAACCTTATATGAAATAAATATTTCTTTTAATTTCAATTCAAAATTCTTAATATCATTTTCTAATTGTAATATTTTTTCAACACTTGGTTTGATTTTAATTTTTACTGAATTAGTTGATAGTTTAACAGTTCCACTGCAGTCAATATCAATTGGGCTATTAGGTAATAATTGAATATTTTCATCTGGTAAATTTTCTTTAGTTACAACAAGATTATTTGTTTGTAACGCTTCAACCTGAATAATAAATTTTTGTGCATTATTTAACGCATCTAAATTGGATTTCTTAATGTTTAAGTCATTTTGAATAGTTTCAACATCTGTCAAATTTGTATTAGTAATTTGTGGGGTATTTGATAATGCCAAATTAGCTGCAATAAATTGTGTATTCAAATCACTTGCGCGATTAAATTCATTGATTAAATTAATGGCACCTGCACGACTTTTTGAATTTTTTAATTCCGAATCTATACTTTGTAATTGCAGCGTATAATCATTAATTTGTTGTTCCAGGGCTGGTAACTGATTTTCACAATTTACCCATGTATTTTGCTTATTCATTAATGATGCCTGCTGATCCACTAATAATTGTTTTTCAGCCAATAATCCTGAAGTTCTTTTGAAGCTCTCAATTTGCGGTTCTGTATCACTTATATAAAGTAAGTCTTCATTTACACTTATCCTTAAACTTCTAATGCTATTGACTAATTCATCTAGTTTATTGTCATAAGAAATTACAGCATCTAATTCTTTTTGATGATTATGAATTTCATAGGCTAATATTAATATTTTTCCTCTTGATTGAGTTCTTGGATAATCGTAACTACCTAGTCCATCGCCACCTATAACTGGCGCATTATTATCAAAGTCCCAATTTTGAGAAATAGAATTTCGGTTGAATTCAAGTTTAGCAATAATATCTTGTGGCTGTATATTTGCAGTATTCATTATTGCATTTATAATAATACTGTCTACATTTGCCTTAATTTCATTCGCATCTGAGTCTTTTGGATTATTTAACAACTCCAAAGTTTTTGCAATTTTTGATTGATTTACGAATAAAACATCTTTGAGAGATGCTTTATTAACTTTTATAAGTGTATCAAGCAATGCCTGCACATTAGCTTCATTTTCAATAGGTGCATCATTCCCTTTTATAAGTTTAGAAGAATGGTTTGTTACTTTCCATGTTTTATATAATTTATAAACAACAGCATCAGACTCAAATGTTAATTCAATAGATATTGAATCGCCTTTTGAATTATTTGTATTGATGGGAAAACAATCTCCCATCAATTTATTTAAATTATTTTCAGTAAGATCGGTTTTAACTAATAATGCTGACTGTATCGCCTTAATCAAGGTTGACTTTCCACCTTCATTAGGTCCTTTAATTACATTCAAACCTTCATTAAAAATATAAGATTTATTAATCACACCAGCAAAGGCATTTAATTTAATATTGATCAATTTCATGTTCTTCTATGATTTATTTAATGTTTGTAAAGTTTCGAAAACTTTTTGCACTGCCAAAGTATCTCCATCATTTAATAATTCAGTTAGTAGGACATTTGGGATAGATGCATTTGGATATGTATCATTTATCAATGTGTGATCAATTAATCTTTGTATATCCTTGACTTCCTCATAGTATAAAAAATTATTTCTAAAATCTCCTAATAATGTGGTCAAATTATCGGAATCGGCTTGACTTAAGCGACCCTTAATGTTTAAGCTTAAAGCAGTGTGTTTTTTATCTAAAGAATTTACAGTATTTGTTAGTTCTGTTATATCATTATTTGAGTTGATGTCTTTTTCTATTGATACGTACTCAAACAAACTAGGCACAAATCTTCTTGCATTTACATTCTTATCTTTATCAACTTCAATAATCCATGCATTTCCTTTACCATTTGATTTCCAAGAATCAGGCATATGAGTACCAGACATAAATAGGTTTGGATTCTCGGTAATATGTTCATAGGTAGGATAGGTGACATGAATATGCCCTAGTAGCCAAAAGTCGATATCAGTAGCTTTTAATTCATCTCTCGTCATATTGAAATAGTTGTTCTTTTCGTCCCTACCTAAACCATAAACATTACCATGAGCTATTCCTATATTAATTTCATTTTTATTAATCACTTCATTCTTTATCCAACCAATTGCGTTTTCTGAAGAATGTTTTGAACGACATGGTGCTGGATAAAAATTAACCTTTAAATCATTAGCTTCTAACACATGTTTTATAGAATTTGTTAATACAACGATATTATTATAGTTTCTACTATTATCTTTGAATTTCGACCACAGCGTATTAGCTTCATCTTCAAAGTAATCATGATTACCCGGGGTAATAATTACCTCACCAGTAAAGTCTTTCAAAATATCGATTACTTTTTTTATGTTTGCGATTGATACTACAGTTTTGTCAAACAAATCACCAGCAACTACTAAAAAATGACAACTATTCTCGTTGCCTGCTAAAACAATTCTTTTTATAGCCTCTAATCTTTCATTCAAACAGGTATCCTTTGCATTTTGCAAATTATTGTAACTTATGCCAATATGATTATCGGCGGTATGTATGATTTTTATACTCATAATAGCTAGTATTTAAGGTTTTTTAGGGGGATTCTAAATTTACGAAATTTATTAATAAAATAGGCAAATAATCTACCATTGAAATTTTAATCAATTATATAAAAAGTCACTACAGCTATATTATCATAATTGGTTGAAAATGAGAGTATGCACTGTTGTTTTCGGCAACTGTCATAGCCATTAAAATTTTGATAAATGTTTTTACGAAGTTGACCATTATATAATTCATAACTAAGGTATTTGTAGGAATGTGTCGGCAGTATTTGTCGACTGGTATAATCAATAATTTTGTCATGATTTAACCTATCGCATTGTAGGGTATCAAAGCCGGTTTCTAATATAATTGAATCCAGTAGCGCTTTTCCATTTTCAGTTAAGACCTCATTAAAATGATGTTGTGGATTATTCCAGGAGTAATGCTTCATTTTAATGGCTTGCGTCTGTGAAAAAGCAGTTAAGCCAAAAAAAGTAAAAACCAAGCTTATTAATAATTTCATCGCTTTAAAGTTTAATTATACATGGTACACTAAAGTACTCTTATCAATCTTCTTGCTTTTGGAGGCAAGTTTTGATTTGTATTGTTTAAATTCCTTGTATTTTTCAAATGGGAAATCACATAATGTAATTTCTGCTTTGTTGTATGCAATATCTTCAATGGTGGTTACCGTCTCTAAAAAGTCATGTTCCGATAAGCCTGTATTTTTAAACTTTTGCCACTTTTTTAATTTATCATTTTCGTATTTAAGTACTAAATTATATTTACCCAATTTTGACTTATATAACTCAATTAAAAATTCCTCAGTGAAACCTTCTGGATTTTGCTTAAATAACTCAAACAAGTATTTACCTCCGACTTTCCTTGGGAACGAATGCTCCTCCACCAATTTTGTATTTGCTGGATCGTTTCTTAAACTTTCTAAGGCAGCTTCACTAATTTTACCGCTATAAAGTGCGTCATTGCTGGGTAAATACCAGATGCCTGCACCCAATAAGGTTTCGTACAAACCTTTTTGTCCCTCATTAATATCTGCACTGAAATATCTATCATGTGTTGATGATATAATATTGTGCAATACCATTACTCTTTCTTCTAATAAATTGTTTTTCATAAGTTTATTTTTTAATTATTTGTTTACTTTTTTGTTTACTGCTTCCTTGTTTGTCAATAGGAGTAATAATTCCATTAATTTTTTAGCAGTGTTATATTTGAGTGTACGGAAATGTATCCGTATTCTCAGAAATCGATAAATTTTTACTGTTCATTTGTAATTTCAATATATCCAGTGGACCCTCATTTTTAGCTATTATTAAATGTAGTTCCCCTATATCATCACTTGGTAGGTCAATGATTTCATAGTAGTCGGGGCGAATTAAGAAAAACACCCTTTCCACTTCATTCACTATTCTGCTATCCAAATCGGTTATTCGCGGGAATTTTGATTCCCTGTATTCAACCAATCTATTCCGAAGCGATATGGTACATAAAACTGGAACCTTATACTCCTGTGAAAATAAATTAATATCCAGCATCACATTAGTAATATCCTGACTCCTATCTCTTCCTCGATCAATAATTGATTGCAAACAATCAACAAATAGCATCTTGGGTTTTTTCCCCTCTTTTAATTGATTAAAAACCAAGGATCGAATTTGAAATAGTGTAGGATTACTATTGGTTATAAATAATAGCCTATTTGATTCTAGGTGTTTTGTTATTGGATGTGAAGCAATTTGAGCTACTTCCTGTTCTGTTAAATTTCCATTTTGAATATTGGTTAGTTCAATTTGTGTAGCTACTGCCAATAGTCGTTGTATTAATACAGTGGCGCTGTCCTTATCAGTTACATAAACAATTACCTCATCGTTTTGAATTGATTGTAGTAAACTGTTTACTTGATTTAAACAAAAAGCAGTTAAACCCATACTAGGACGTGCCGAAATAATGCTTACACCAAGCTCCCATCCCCCAATAGTATTATCCAAACTAGTAATACCTGTGCGAATGGTATTTGGAGACAATGCATTGTTATTTGAAATTTTATTCAATATTTTATGAACTATTTCTTCAGTCGTGTTGCTAATCATTTTGATCTTTTATTATTTTTCTTATTCAGCGCTAAAGTGAGACGTAAAATTTCACTCGCAACTTCATAATATTCTGAATCCACATAAAAAGGTAATAAGTCCCTTTTTAATACCTCAACATCCTTGGTCACATCAAATGTGAAATTTGTATCCCAAGGGATATTGGTAATTTTGGCATCAATCTTTAATGTCAATACCGTTTCATTACTTTTTTCAAAATGCTGAAACAACTTCAAAATAGCATTATAAATTTTAATTTTATTGCAGCCATAAAAGTCTGCGAAATCGCTATAGTTATCTTCAAGTAATAATGAAACAAATGGTGTTGCTTGTTTATTTTCCATATTTATTAATTTAATTTATGAATAGCTTTTTGACGGAATTCACTAATGTTTAAATAATCACCCTTGAACTTGTTTAAATATTCAAAAGCCTTTGGGTGTATTGACTTTAATAATTTTAGTTCCAAAATATTTCCTTCATAGGAGCTACCTAAAATTTTAGCGCAGGAAATAGTTATTGTCTTTAAATTAAGTTCTAATGCAGCTTTATTTTGTAGCAAAATAAGCGCTTGCGCTTCAGTCAATGCTTCAAGACCAATCGTCAACGCGCCTTTAAAATTTGCCAGTATAGATAAAGTTTTATTGCTCACCTTTTTTAAACTTTTCAGTTCGATGATATCAAATGGACCGTTAATTAATATTTTCGCCGCCTGTGTTGAAATTTTAGTTACTCTTGGGGCTTCAAATATCATCAAGCACCTATCTAATCTTTTTAACTGCCGAATTTCTTTGATATCTTTCACATCTAATTTTGAATAAAGTGAAAAACAATGGGTATTTATTTTGTTATTGTGAATGGGTCTCATAAAACACTTTTTACTTTATATTTTAAAGGAGCACAAAGGTAGAAATGCGATTTTAGTCTATCTACAATCTTGGGTTCATCTGACAATTCTCCAAACCTCCTATTTTAAGGCACATAACACAGCCTTTCCATATTATAGGCTGCAACCACATTGGTCTTCGCTAGTTCAGCATAAGCACTGGTTAACATGGAGTTATGTATTTCCTCAGGTCTTAAATGTATAAACTTACCCAGCGTCACCCCAAATACATAGTTACTTTGATCCACCATTTCCTGGGTGATATCATACCCCAAGCCCATTAGGTTACATTCCGCAACTTCGGAACAAAACATGTCACTTGTATATAGCCCATGTAAATCAACGGAGGTAACAAACTTTTTTGCGTAACAAAAAATGGTCACTACTTTTTTGTCCTTTAATAATGGCGCCATTTCCTTATCAACAATATATTCCATATAGGATAAGCCATTGAACTGGCCAATGGAAAATAAACCAAATGGACTGCCGTGCCCTAAGCATAAAACCGTGTCGTGTTTTTTAATCAACGCAATTAATTCATTTTTACTTACGCCACCATTTACAACTGTCAATTCCTCTTTTGGAATATTACCATAAATCGGCATCAAAAACTCGGTTGAAATATCTGTAGGATGTATTACTATTGTCATATATTTTTTAATTTACTTTTTTAAAATATTTTAAAAAAGTTGGGTTTGAAGTTCAATGAAAAATATCTTAATGAATTTTAAGTGATGAACTGAAAAATTTTAACTGATGAACTAAATGTGTTGAATACTTTATCTTTCATCGGCGTCAGCATCAATCAAGATTTGCTTAATTGTGCTCAATGCACAGGATATTTTTTATCTCCCCCCTCCCCCAACCGGTACTTTTAATTTATGTTAATTTAATATTGTTTTGTGGTTCCACTCGTCAAGTTCATCTTGTATGGTCTCAATTTGAGTCTCAATGTTCTTAACCATTTTATCTCGTTCTAATATTCCAATTTCAGCAACCTTTGTAATATACTTTTCATCTGGCCACTTGGAATAGTGAGTTCCACTTTCACAACCCAACTCCTTTAACATTTTACATTGTGTTTTTAATTCACTAAGTCGGTATATTTTGTCATTAACACTACTATTTGCCGCTTGTATTTTACACTTTAATGTAATTAACTCCTCCGTAAGGCCGAGCCAGTTTTTCATGGACTCCCTTGCGGAGTAAGGTCTTTCATTCTTTTCCTCAATACTGTTATATTGAGATACCTTTTTAAACTCCTGGGCTATTTCACCCACTAATTTGTTTTTACGTTTTAACGCTTGTTTAATATTCATAATTTAATTTTTTTATTTTTATAATTTAATTCCTATCGTTTCAAGTAATTCTATAGTCTGTAGGTAATTTAATTCATAACTAAATTTTCGTTGACTACTTAATTCCTGAAACACTTTTACATAATTTTTCCAATGTATATTCGGACCATACACACTTCCAGTTACTATTTTTTTATTGATTGGATCCCAAGCTGAATATACATTTGAACCTGATAAAGCAGACCCGCCAATTTTTATAATTTTGTTACCATTATAAATAAGGTCATCTGAATTTTCCCAGGTTTTAAATAAGGCACCCAGCGAATATCTGAACGTACCTATATATAATCCACCAGAATACAACCAATTTGGTTTTAAATAGTAAAACCTTTCACTTGTTGTAATTTTTTCCCGTATGTCAAAGAGCTGGTCAAAATGATTAAACATTAAAGCAGAATATTTTTTCATATTCTCCTCTGTTTCTTCATGAACCCATGCACCATATAAGCTTACTGTTAAGCCTATTTTGTTATCTTCTATTTTTAAACCATTGGCAAAAACTAAATTCTTAGGGAATTTGATTACCAAGCCAGATGTATCTTTTAAAAGATAATAGTCTACTGCGTTGACCTCGATCTCACCGACGATATCTAAAAATTTATATTGCATTTGTTTTAATTCAGATTTTGTACCCATAATATTTTCAATTTTAATTTTTTGATTATTAAGGGGCAGTTATTTTGAATAATCTCATAACCACCCCTTAACCACTAAACAACCACAACCACAATTAAACCCCGTCAACTAACAAACAAAAACTACTAATATGAAAACCAAACAAAGTCATTATTTCGAAATGGGAGTGCAAAGCTAAATGTTATATTTTATATTGCCAAATGTTTTTTTATATTTTTTTTATAAAATATACTAAAACTTTACTGCAATTGAAATTTTTTTTGTTTTTAGGCTAAAAAACGGTTGGTAATACCTTGCTTTCCCCCTTAAAACGGGTGGAAACTGATCGATTCAACCCCTTCTAATGGTCTGTTTATCAACTCCTCCTGCAATATTGCCTTGACAAGTGCCATATCGGGCCATGATTGCTCATCAAAGCAAAATATCATCTTATTGGATTTAAAATATTTTTCCTGGGCTTCGAAAGTATCTCCAAAAAACTTGCGTAAATCCTGCTGCATGGTCAATTGCTTATCTTGTCTTAATACGGGAAATAAGGTTATTGTATGCTTAGGAAATAAACAACCAGGTTCATATTTGCTATTTACCATGTCACAATACCGATCGATATTTAATTGCGGTTCCCCCAATTTTGTTAAAAGAGTATTTGCCAAGCCTCCCACCTTTTTTGCTGAACAAATAATGTGAAGCTTAGACGAGTTCAATAAATTAATTGAATCGTCACTTGTTATTTCATTAACTGTTATATTTTTTAAATTGCTCATTTGTTTTTTTTAATTATTTATCGTTTTATACTAGTAGCATATAACAACGATTTTGCTTCAATCTTTTTTGTTGCTTCTACTATATCATTATGTAAAGAGACTAATTCATCTTGCTTTTCTAGTCGCTTAAATACCTTCACTTTGATATCTTTAATTTCCTTAATGCCTGTGATTATTACACTTCCTTGATTTATAATATTTAAATTTTTTGTTTCTAACCCACTCTTTTTAGCATTATACAAATCTAACAATTCATTTTTTACAAATGAATCTAGTATTAAATGAATATAATTGATGTTCATATTAGAATAGTTATCCCTTAATTTAAAAATTATAAAATGATGTGTTGCTACTGCATAAAAATTTTCAAACTGTTTATGATTTTTTAATTCATTCATTGACTTAATCATTGAATAGCCAGCTGGAATACCTCTAACACAAAGCAAATAATCAGTTGGTTGAATTAGGCGTTTTTCAGTAATTGGTATTAAATCTATTGAATCATTCTTTGTATCTTTTTTGGTGGCAATTTTCTTCTTTTCCCTTTTCAAACGATTATTAATTAAATCGGATTCATTTTGTGCTAAGTTTTCAAAATCTATTAGTCCATCAATTGCGCGCATGTCACCCATATGCAAAAACCATACTTTACGTTGTTCATTATTTTGTTCAATAAACCTTTCATGTTTATCCTCTAATATTCCAGTTGTGATATGAAACAAATTATCTAGCGTTATCAACTCATGTTCATCTGTTAATAATAATAAAAGCATTATAAATATTTTGACGAAGATAGGAAATTATTTTATATTTGAAATATAATTTATATACTGTAATGTTTAAATAGTTCATAAATCATTGAATACCAATATTATAATTAATAATTATGAATAAGAAAATATACTTTCTTCTCATTTTCATAACCTTACTCGCAACCTTAGTAGTATATAACTATTCAGATTGGAAATTCATTTCCCCAGTAAAAGGAAGTAGCAGGTTTAGTTATTCTCAAACCGCATTTGGGGCTCCTAGGGTAGGCCATAAACATAAAGGGGTGGATATATTTGCCAAGTCAGGTACTCCCGTTATATCGGCTTCAAAAGGCATTGTTATATATACAGGGGTTTTATCCTTGGGAGGCAACGTAGTCGTGGTTTTAGGACCTGCTTTTAAAACACATTATTATGCACACTTAAAAACTACTGATACGCGATTAGGAATGATCTTAAATAATGGGGATCCTATTGGTACAGTTGGGAATACGGGAAATGCAAAAAATACACCATCGCATTTGCATTACTCCATTGGTACAATGTTACCTAAATGGTATAAGGATAATAATAACGGGCTGTCCTTTTATACGGACCCTGTGCCGTTATTAAATAAGTATTTTGAGAACTTAAAGAATTTTTAAAAATTTATAAAAATATTATTAAATTCAGTTTTTTATTCACAAATATTTTAGTTTATGGGACTATTTGATTTTTTCAAGAAAAAAGATGCTAATTTTTTTATTGATAACGATCCTGAATTGCAAAAACTCGATGCAGAAATAAGGGATATAAACAAAGGAGTAAATGAAATAGTCAAAAATGACAAAGAACTAAATAATCTCTTAGAAAGGCATGGATTTCATAGCGATGATTCAATACCAGAATTCAAAAACTCTCAAGAAGCTATAATTTATGTCAATAAGATAAAAGAAGAGTTTTTTTTAAAATTAAATAGTTCAAAAGAGCAAAAATATCTATCTGAATATCTACACGACTCTATTAAAGACTTATTTGAAGAAGCAAAAATTGAGCAATATTTTGGTGATGATTATGCAGAAGGTTGGAAAGAATTTATTAAAGAAAATGATTTAATTATTGAGCGTGAAAAAGAAATGATTTTAAAATACAATTTTGATAAAGGAAGTAAAATCTCCCAACAGGAAATATGGATAGATATGGAAAGTAGCGAATTAGAAGATAGTAGAGGATATCCTGATAAAAAAGAACTTACAGAATCTGAAGACGATGCGTCTTATGAAACATGGACTTATGGTAATAAATTATCTGGATCACATTTTCATTTAAGAAACGGCTTTTTAATAAAATTTGTAGATAGGAAAGAACCAAAAAATCGATTTTATTAAAACGGTTTAAAATTTAAGTAGCCATTTAAATACATCCCCGGCAAGGTCACGATCCATGTTTTAGATTTTTTGTTGGGAAACAGGGGCAAATTGAGGACAAGCAATAAAAATATACAAAATGACCTTAGCTCAATGACTTGCATTCCATGAGCTATAAAAATTCCATAATGTGCTACTTAACAATAATATCTTTAACTGCTCTAGCCATACATTTTGGAATTTTATTTGGCGCTATGTCTTGTTGATTAAAACTAAATTGAATGGGTTCAATAACATTAAAATCGTCCCACTCGCGATTGCCTTCCAAAACATCTGAAATATTATCATCTGTCATATAACTTGTTTTTAAACTTGTCCCCCAATAACTAGTATTAAAAAATCCTCCAATAAAATCCTTGTTTTGATATAATGTATTCAATTCATCTTTGGTTGGTAATCTCCAACCTTTACCTAATGCATTACAAGCTTTATTGGCATCATCCCAATTCATTTCTTCAGGAAAATCATATTGTGCAACTTCTAAAATATCCATTTTGAATGGCGTGCCTATAATATTATTAGGTGCCTTAACGGCACGAACATATTTCTGAAATCTCTTACCGTAATAGGTGGTCCTATTCGGATTTTTTTTGAAATGATTAAACGCTGACAAGCACTTATCATACTCGGTAGAACTCCAATAGTTCCAATCACCTAAACAGCAGGTCTTATCTTTATTAAAATATAAATTTTTCAATTCTTCTTCAGTTGGTAACCTCCAACCATTAGCGAGTGAAGCACATGCTGATTCAGCGCTTTGCCAACTCATTTTTTCAGGAAAATCATATTGTGCAACTTCTAAATTGTCAATTTTAATTGGTGTTCCAATAATATCATTAGGTGATGATATAATAGATGGTGCTTCTTTTGGTTCAAGATCCCCCCTAACGGCAAGAACTTTTTTAGTATGGAGTCTACTGCAATGATTATGTTCACAATGCCTCATTGACATGGCAAATGCGCCGGTATCGGATTGTGTTGAGGAACTCCAATAACTCCCCTCATTCAGAGAATCGCCAAACTGGTCTTTATATTTATATAAAATACTTAATTCAAATCTTGTTGGTAATCTCCAACCATTAGCGAGTGAAGCACATGCTGCTTCAGCATCAGTCCAATTCACTTCTTGAGGAAAATCATATTGTGCAACTTCTAAATTATCAATTTTGAATGGCGTACCAATGATATCAATAGAACTTTTCATTTTAACCAATCGCACATAAAATGAATTCTCTGAACTAAAATTTTGACCTTGAAATCCGGCATGCTCATCTTTCCCAAAAGATTGAATGCATTGTCCATTAGACTCAAATGTAGAGGACCAGTAAACCGGATATTTTATTATGCCATCTTGATCTATAATCGTTTCGGCAAATCCGCCAATTTTAGCCCTTTTGATAAAAATATAATTCAACTCATCTTTTGTAGGTAATCTCCAACCTTCCTTAATTTTTTGAAGATTAACAATTTCGTTATAAGGTAGATAACCTTCATCATGTTGGTCAATAAGTAAATATATAAAGCTCATAAACTATAATATTAAAGGGACTAGCAGTTAATGAATATAATAATAAATTATATACCTAAAGAATACAAATAAAATATTTGATTGGTTTGAACGATAAGATAGACACTTTCATAATTAATTCTATTTGGATGAACTTCGAATAGAATCGAGACAGCGATACATAAATTCTTCATTTTGTTTAATTTTTAACATATATTTTTTATATTTGTTTAAACAAGTTTGATAGGGCAAATATGTAGTGATTATTGAAATATTAAAGAAATGATTAATTTTATAAAAAGAGTTTACATTAATTTGGCAAAAAATAATTTATACAGATTTAAAAACATTTTATGGGTAGAAAATTAACTTATTACGAAAGATCTCAAAGAGATAGAGAAAGAGAAGAGGAGCGTGAAGAAAAGGCTGCTGCTGTAGCAGAAAGAAGAGCTCATGCCAAAAGAGTACGTGAAAGGGAAGCGGCAGCGCTTGCTGCATCACGTGAAAAACAAGAAGAAGCAAAAATCAGAAATGCCAATAATGAAGTAGCAACTTATGATAAATTTATAAAAGGAATTACCAAATTACATCTAAGTCAAAGTATTACAAATTATAAAAGATTTAATGACGAATTTCAACTCGTATCTAAATTTGATAGTAGTGTTGTAAAGGAACCTACTCAACCTAAAATGGTTAAAGAATATATTTTTAAACCAAATGAATTTTCTTTTGAAACAAAAAAATTTCAATTTGGAAATGAAACTCAATTAAAAGAGTCAAAAGAATACATCAATTATAGTGCTGAACAATATTGTACAAAAATGAATAAATACAAACCAAGCGTTTTTGGTTGGATCCTGTATTTTATAATTTTGTTTCCTATAGCATTTTTACATTATTTAGTTGCTAAAAAGAATTTTTTCAAAAAATCAAAATATAATGATTTTATCTCACTTCATGAATCTGAAGTTTCCAGACTGGAGTCTGAAAAAGAAACTAAACGAAGTGCATTTATGAAGGAACAAGAAGAAAAACGACAAAATGCATTAGAAAAATTTGAAAAAGAAGAAAAAGAAAGAAAAATTAAGGAACAAGAAAACTATGACAATAGTAAAAAAAATTACAACATTCTATTAGAGAAGTACAATAAAGATTTAATTACATATAGAACTGAACTTGAACAAAAGAAACATACACACGAACAAAATGAGTTATTAAAAACAAAATGGTATAGTAACTTACTTATTGGAAATAAAGAGGCTGTTGAAGAAATGCTTGAACTTTTATTCCCAATAATTTTCGATTTAGACGCTGAATATGTGGATTCAGACCCATCTGAGATTGAAGTTGGGTTTAATGTGCTAAATAATAGTTCTGTAGATATAAGCATTAGTATTGATAAAGAATTGAAGTACGTACCTGAAGTTGGTTATAAATTAACAGCCTCAGGAAAAGAAGTTAGTGAATTTAATCTTACTCAAAAGGCTAAAAACGAATATACCAATGCTTGTATTTGTTCACTTACACTAGCCTATGTTAAAGCCGTTTTTGAATATTGTAAATCAATAGAAACCTTAAGAATAGAATTAACAATTCCAAGTACTAATAAAAAAACCGGCGAGTATGAAGATGAAGTACTTATATATTTAAACGCAAATAGATCAACTTATAATAAAATAGTGTATTCAAATATTGATCCAGTAGAAGCTATAACTAATTTTGATTGCGAATATAAACCTATTGAAAATCGTAAAAATAATATAGCATCTAAATTAGATAATGAAAATTTAATTTGGGCTACCAAAGAAGATACAGGCGTTGAAATAAATGCGGTGATTAAGAGGGCATTTAAAAAACTTAATTATATGTAAATAATTATTAAACATACATTATTGAAAGTCAGCATTTCAATAATGTATGTTTAAAACTATAATATTTAAATGAGAACTTTTTTAGTTATAATAATACTTCTTTTAATCGGTGTATTTCCCGTAAATGCGCAAAAGGTTTATAAAACTTCCTTCAAATCTGAAGCGGATAAAATCATATATGTTACCGAATTTAAATCCGAAGCAGATATCATAGTTTTTGATACTAAATTTAAATCTGAGGCTAAACCTTATTCTGGAATTTGGTTCTGGACAACATTCAAATCAGAGGCTGACTGGAAGGTATATTTCACTAAATTTAAATCTGAAGCAAACCTAAAAGTTTACTTCACCAAATTCAAAAGTGAAGCTGGGATGAAATAAAGACTAATTGCACTTTCATAACCATTCAATTGTCTCGATGTCAAAAAGGGGTCTATAGGTTGGTATAAAGCTATTTAAAGCCCATATCGAAGGTTTATGTATGTGGAAGCTCAGTGGAATCAAGTTAATATATCAGATTTAATAATGATTATCTCCGAACTTTTGCTCTACGGCGATTAGTCTGTTTTCCAAATCTTCCAATTAAACCCCCATTTTCATTCCTTTGCAACCCATATCTTAAAAATAATCCATAAAAGGTTTTCGTAAAATGGTTAGTTTCTCCAACTAAGTCAAAATTTCCAAAAATTGCTCCAATAGCTATATTATCAGCAACTTGAGCCATTAATGTTGTACTTATTTCAAACATCATTGGCGTTGAAGAATTAAAAACATGTCCAACTCCTAAAGCTAACTCACTGCTGAAAATACCAACTTGTGTTGCATTAAATGAAGTTCTCAATTGCGCATAAGTTGTAGTATCAGAAACTGAAAATCTGCCATATGCTAATCCTATATCCATTGGACCAAAAGTTTTACCAACTTCGAAATTTTGTACTAATTTTTCTTTATACTTACCAATATCTATAGATGTCCCAATTGGACTTAATCTGAAATAATAAGGTTTTGAGGTTTTTGAAGTATCATTATTAACCGTCTGTGAAATTAGATTCGAATTTAAAAATAAAATAAAGAATGTTAGAATTAAATATTTTTTCATGTTATATTATTTTATAAAATCTATTGGATATGTAAGTTTATTCTTTAAATCTTTTAATGAAATTCTTGCAACTGATCCCGATGAATCATTTTTAAATATTAAGGAATGTAGAATCAATCCAGTTTTTTTATTAATAACCACTTTCCAACAATATTCTGGTATAGCAATTTTCCCATTTATTTTTCGGTTTCCATATATAGCACCAACATAAATTCGTAATGGCCATTTTTTGCTTTCGTTTCTAATTGTTGTTTCCCAGGTTTTCCATACTCCTCTATTTAAATTAGGGTTTTGTGGGAAAACATTATACAAACTAAATGTTAACTTTTGAAAATCACTATTATAAGCAAAATCTTCAGCGTTAACTAAATGACCTTTATCAAAACCAGATTTTGCATAATCTTTATTTTTAGCACTGCCAATTTCCTCTTTAAATCTTAAATTTTTTCTAGAATAATCCCCGCCACCATTATATAAATCATAAGATACATATAATGGCGCTTTTAAAGAATATGAAAAATAAGAAGTATAAATTTGCTTATTGATTACCTTATCAATATTTTGGCCAAATAAATGAAAGGATATTAATAAGTAAAGAAATAAAATGAATTTTTTCATGGATACTTTCAATTTGTAAACAAAAAAAGATAATATATTAAAGATATGAAAAATACGTAATATATTTATAGGAATGAAAGAAAGGGTACTATATAATTTGTGTAGGATTATGCTTGATAAAGAAAGTACTCAAATTTCTTTGGATCAATTATATGAGGATGAAGAAATTGGACATTATGTAAAGAATATACAAATTGATAGCCCATTTCAACAACTCATATTTTCTGGTATAATAACAATAGTAAATAAAGGAGATGAAATTACAGTTAGTTTTACTGTAGAAGGATATTTTCACTTTACACTATCTAAATATTTGTATTCAATAGATAAGAATGAAGATATATTTGAAATTACTGATAAAATATACTCAAATTCAATTAATGGGCTTAATGAAGCTATAGCGTTGTATCTTAATATTTATATTCAAAAAGGAATTAATCATTTTATACCGAAATTTATAGACAAATATCCAAATTGGACTAGAGCCAGTTCGCGCGTTTTAGCTCAGGATATAATGACAAATGGAGTTGGTTTAACAGAAACTATTTTAAAAGAAAAATCAGAAAGTGATATAATTGTACTTACAATGGTCATGGAATATTTTGAATACATCAATAAACCATTACCTAGTCAGCAACTTGCTAATTCTATCATTCAAATATTATTGCCTGAAAATATAAATGAATATGGGCTTATTTCCGAATGTATAAAATATTTAGAACAAGAAACTTTAGAAGTTTTTTACAAAAATTATATAAAATTTACTGAACAAAAACATGTTGTAAATGAAAATTTTATTAAGGTTTCCTATAAAATTGGAATTAATTTAGGAAAAGAAATTCTTAAATATACATACAAAGACAA
>CAJBLA010000144.1 GCA_903953815.1 uncultured Bacteroidota bacterium
GTAAGAAAATAAGAATAATATTTTTCGGGACTTTTAATCGTTTGGCTTTATGAAAAGCACCGTTATCAAAGTACAATAACCTTAAGCTCTTGAGGATTTATCAAAGAAAATTCACTAAGAAATAATTCAAAACAATCGGTATTGCAATAAGGTAATTCTAATAGAAACGAAGTTCCATTAATTGGCGAGAAGGCCCCAAACAAATACGTTGATTGAAACACTTGTTGAAATGGACATATCGGCTTTACTCCTTTTGCTGTTAATGCTTTACCGTTTCTTGTAAAAAGACCAAATCTACTCTCATCTTGAAAGTAAAGATTTATTTCTTTGTAATTTTGCCTTTCCTCTTTGCTGATTTCTGTACAGATTTTAGCGAAGTTTTTTTAAAAGCGGCAACCGCCTCAGGATCCTTTTTCACATGACTTTTCCTAGCAACTTTAACACTAGCTCCAAACTCACGATTGGTGTATTTTAATAAAGTATTATATTTTATTTCCTTTTTAAAAGTACTCTCAACCCAATCTAATAATTCTACATAACCACGCAATCCATTTTTACTATCATTTAATTTTTCTTTTATTGCCTGATGCTCTTCATCAGTAAGGATAGTTGGACGACCTTCATTTTTCGTGTACTTAATTAATAACTCAATGCCTCCTTTTGAGTAAAGTGTTCTCCAAGTTTGAATACTATTGTGGTTTACAGAAATGGCATCAGCTAATATGCGTTTTGAAACACCTCCAGTAGCTTCATGCTTCTTTATTTCAAGCAGCATTTTTATTCTTGGAAAAATAATTCTAGGTGTGGTTTTTAGTAGTTTTTTCAGTTCACTAACTGACTCTTTTACATGTATTAATTTTGGTGCCGACATAATGATTTAATATTTAGTCCAAAAGTAATACAAAAAAAGCCAATATGCAAATATTGGACTAATTATTTATTCACTTTGGTATAAGCTACGATTGATTTTTATATCAGCACCTTTAAAATCTTTATGAATTTTTTGAACCCAAATGCGTTGAAGTAAAAGAGGTGGGTATAACCGCATTCCCCATTTTAATATGTTTTCTGATACCTTCATATTTATTTGTTAGCATTAAAAAATTCAACAGGAGTTTGTCCAGCATGTTTTTTAAAGAAGCGGGAAAAGTACGAATTATTATCATAGCCTAATTCAGCGGATATTTGCGACACGTTTTGTTGAGAATGAATCAATAAACGTTTTGCTTCTAAAATAACCCTTTCTGCGATTAATTCGGTAGTGGTTTTATTTAAACATTCTTTACTTATGCGATTCAAATGCTTTTCACTTATGTTCATAAGACTTGCATATTCATGAGGGTATTTTTTTGATTTAAAATGTGTGTCTATAAATTGTTCTAATGTTCGTGTTTTCAATAAATAGCTTTCATGCTTGTTTTGAACTTTTGGTAAATAATGTCGTGATAGTTCAATATAAATTAGGTTTATCAAACAATGTATTTTTTCATATTTAAAAGGTTTATGGCCTTCATGTTCTCTTATAAGGCCTTCAAATTTTTCACTAAGTAGTTTAGTACATTCTTTATTTACATACGCTACAGGAGGTTGATGTATGGATTGAAAAAAGGGGTAGTTATTTATTCCAGAATTGGCGTATGATTTATCATAAAAATTTTTGGTATGAAAAAACACATAGCCATCAATATCTTTCGACAAATTCCAGTTATGCATTTGTCCAGGTGTCATCATAAAAACAGCGCCAGATTTAATGGCATATTTATTGAAATCAATTTCGTGTGTTCCGTGTCCTTTTGTAAATAGAACAATTAAATAAAAATCATGTTTATGTGCATTTGTTGCAAAGTGATGATGTTTGATATGAGGTATAAAGTAATTGGCATAAAAGTCGTGTTGTTGAGATAAAGATTTAAAATGCTCAATTTTATATACTGGCAGTTTTTGCGTCATTTTATAAAAGTACGCAAAATGTCTTAATTGTGCTATTAGAAGCGTAATTCGTTTAACGGTAAATAATATTGTTTCTATAAATTTGTATCTTAAAATGTATAATTATGAATGCAGTTAGTAAAAAACAATTGATTAAAGGCAATTTATTTATGAGAATCATGAAAGAAAAATGTCCGAATTGTGGAAATGGAGACGTGTATCAAAAAAAGACTAAATTTTTACAATTACCAGTTATGAAAGATAATTGTGAAAACTGTCAATATCATTTTGATAGAGAGCCAGGTTATTTTATTGGGGCGATGTACATTAGTTATGGTTTGGCAGTTTTTCAGGCAATTTTAACGTTTTTGACATTGTATGTTTTTTTACCAAACATTCCTACAATTTTAGTGGTGTTAGCAATATTGTTTGTTCTCTCTGTGTTTTCAATAAAAAACTATAAGCTTTCAAGGATTATATACATCCACATCTTTCCTTGTTAGGTTCGATTTTAGTTTTGTGAGTTCGATCGTAGTCCAAAACTTTTTTTTCATTTATGGAATTAATAATTCTTCTGCATCTTAATTGCAAAAACTAACGATTATGGAAATTTCAATTCAAAAACCCTGTCACGAAAACTGGGATTCTTTTACGCCAAACGAACAAGGTGCCTTTTGTGGTAAATGTGTAAAAACCGTTATTGATTTCAGTAATAAATCTCTAGACGAGATCAAA
>CAJBLA010000145.1 GCA_903953815.1 uncultured Bacteroidota bacterium
AAAGAGTTTGTTTCTTTAATAGTTGCACATTGGAGCATTAAAGATTTTATATCTGTTGCAAAAAAATCGTGAAATTTAGAACCTGGAATTTGTAAGTTTTCGTCAATTAATGCTTTGCTATATCCACGGTCAATTAAGCATTGTATAGCATTTTCATTAACTATTGAAAAATGCCGCAAAAGGTGAAAAAGTATTCTGTCATTATATGATATGGGCAAATGATTTGTCATTAGTTCAATTCGCTATTCATAAAATTCAAATTGAAGATACGTTTTTTAATACTAGTTGATTTTATCGAATACAGTCTTCCAGGAACGCTCACCTTCCCATATATTTGATTTTGCAATGGATTGAATAGTAATAGACCTGCCATCATTACTCAACTTCCAAACTTCTGTAACGTTAGTATATGCTTGTTCCTTAACATTTGGATTGTAAGGAGTGCCATTCATAAAGTATACAATTGATTTAATTGTCATAGTTTCTCCATCAGCAGACAACTTTAAATTAAACTTCTTTTTGTTTCCTTGGCCATGATTAATTTGGTTTTCTTTCCCATCGATCAGTTTCTCCTGGCTTATAGTCGATGTTGCCCCTGGATCCGAGTTTGGATTTTCTATAATTAGAAAATCTGTATCTTCCACTATTTTTATATTTTTTGAATTCATACGATCACCTTCCACATATGAGCAAAAAATATTTCCGCCAATACTTATTGGCTCTTTCGTTTTCCATTCACCAGAAAATTTAGTTCGATGAGTGACATTTTTTTGCTGTGCTTCTACAGTAAAATAGGATACTACTGTTAACAAAATAATCATGCAGGTTAAAACGTATCTTTTATTTTTCATAAGTTTCTTTATTAATCCTTTATGGATTGTCTAAAGATATAACATTGCTTTTAATTTCTTCTGATTGTATAACACACTGCTTTAGGAAAACACCCCCTCAAATCGACTGAAATCGTTTCATTTCAGTTATGTCAAAACAAAAATCATCTTCTACAATTGTAATCGTTCAATTACTGAATGTCCAACTTCCCTCTTCCACCTCCGCTTCCAATTCTCCTGCATCCCATCCACAATAGCCAATAAAAAGTTGAATTTCCTGTTTATTGGCACCCATAGTGTTGATGGCTTGGATCACTTGTTCCATATTACCACCTAAATAAAGATCATTGGGTATTTGTTCGCCCCCATCAATGAGATCGGGTCGTTTGTGCAATACAAAGAGGTGATCTCTATCAACGGGACCACCATCCATCAGTGGAAATGGTTTAACGTGATTGAATTCAATTAGTTCATGCAATGACTTTTCAAAGGATTTATTGGTTACAAACCCTAAACTTCCTGCTTCATTGTGTTGAACGAGCAGAATGGTTGTATTCTCGAAGAAACTGCCAATTAGTGCGGTACTGCTTTTGATATAAATTCCAGCTTTTAGATTCCTCATAAGTTGGTATGTCTTTAAAAAATGTATACGGTTATGATGCAAATAATTATGCGATAAATCGTAAGTCTAAAGTAGACTAAAAAGTGGATTTTTCATAAATTCATGGACTAACTTTAAATCCTGGTTCCTTTGTTATTTTTCCTCCTTTATGTGACTAATTTTGATTAATTATTTAATAAAAAATAGAGCCCTCTATTGCTAGAAGGCTCTATTGTATTTTATAAAATTAAATGATTTATTGAATTTCCCAATCGGTAAAGGTAGATGAAATTTTTCCCAATTTATTTGCTTCATCAGAATAGGTTTTTAGTTTAGCAAACAAGTCGGTTCCAAGTTTATTTAATTTACCCTCAGCATCGAAGAAGTTGTCCCTTGCTTTTGGCTCAAAAATGTATAATACGGCCAATTCATTATCATTTTTTTTAGCATCTGCACCTCTTATACCAGCAACTTCTAACATTTTAACTTTAAAAAGTTTGGTAAATTCTGCACCATACACATTAAAGTAATAATCTTTGAACTGTGCCATAGTCACATTGGGGCTTAAGGTTACAGTGCCTTTATGTAGTCCTAATAAACTTCCTTTTTTGACTGTTTGTGAAAAAAGGCAAGTTGATATTAATAATATTACACTTAAGAATAACATTTTTTTCATAGTTCTATTTTTTTATTTTATAAGCTTTAAATCTTACTATTTATTTTTTTTGAGAAGCTGCTATTTCTTCTTTTAATGCAGTAGGATCAAAAGAAAATCTTGCAACAGCTATTTTATCATTTTCCCATTTAAATATAATATGCCCAGGATTAGCAACTTTAGTTTTTGTTTTCTTACCAATACCATTCCAAGTAAACCATACTAATGTATATATATTTCCAGCTTTAACAATGTTATTTTCATGTTTTTCATCCTTTAAAATAGAGTCTGTTTTTACATACAAATCATTCTTATTCCAATCTATACTGTCAAAATAAACATGGTGTAATTGTGCCAATTCTTTCCATTGTGATTTACTCATAGGTGTAGTAGAGTTGAAATAAACTTTAGCCGAATCAGATACTATTTCATCAAATTTTGCATAATCATTATGTGTGTAATCTTCCAGGATATGTTTTTTAACCTTTTGAGAATAATTATCATCAATTCTCGCTACGGTTGATATTGATTCATCAACCTTGGATTCATTTTGTTGGTTAGTACAAGCAAAAAAAGTAGAAATCATTAATGCAATGCATAGTAGTTTTTTCATGTGGATATTTTTTAATTTGAAATTAAAAATAAGTATCATTTTGGTACTAAAAAATTTTATCTTGAATAACACATGCACATAACACAATGATCATCTGGTTTCCATTTCCAATGAATACATCCCTAATTCCATTCTAAATCGGTTAATTTTGGTATCCTAAATATTCAATGCATTGAAAATCAAAAGCTTAAATCTTTAAATAATACTTTATAAACGACAGGTTGGGGGTTCGAGTCTCGTTGTCGCTATATGAACATCAAGTACTTAGTTTAAATCCTAGGTCCTTATTTGTTTTTGTCAAATATGTAGTTAATACTAGCAAAGAAAAAATGAAGTTGAATAAAATTATATCGATTAGTTCCGTTTGCACCACCTTCAAGCAGTCTATAGCCAATATTTCCTTGAAAGTTTTTAGTGATACTATATCTCCCAGATAAAGCAAGGTCAATGGCTCTGCCTTTACTTGCAGCTATACCTTCGCCAAAAACGTCAACGCCCATTTTTTGAGATATATCCCAATTCGTTATAAAGTTGAAAAGAGGAGCGAAACCGATATTAAAATTTTCAATAAAAAGTTCTTTATTCTTTAACGAGACTCCTGCATCTCTAATTTTTGCAGACATTCCAATACCAAATTTTAAATTGTCTTTACTGATGATCCTTCGATTATAGGTAAATCGATAAGAACTAAACTTGTAAACAGCTTCAATTGAATTGTTAGCTTTAAAGATATTTCCATCAAATAGTATATCTTTTTCAATTATTCCAGTTTCTACGATTTTTAATGGAGCGTAAAGGATTGAAAAGTGATCTTTCCCATTTGATAAATATCCTGCGCGCAACCTCAAAAATGGACTTACTGGAGTCTGAAAATCATTTTTAAAAGAAAATAACGTTCCATTGCTGCCGTTTCGAACATCATTCATAATTGTATATAATGCACCTGATTCAATATTAACGAAAGACTGTGCATTTGTAAAAAAATTAGAATGCAAACAAATAAAAAGTAGCCAATATCTTGACTGGAGAATTAGTTTAAGAGTCAATCGATTCATAATGATTTTTTTTTATTGAAGTTTTTGTTTAATGTTTTACAACCTTAGAATATGAAAATTAGGTAAATTTGAACCAAAAATTTAGGTAGTTGCATTCCATAACTTTCACTTTGGTGGGTAATTTCATCAAATATTTCTCTAAAAAATGCAATATTCAATGACCAGTTGATTTGTATACAGGAATTTTTAAAAAATAAAAATATTAAAATTTATTCATAATCGGGCGGTTCCAATTTTAAATTTTGTTCCAGCGATATGAAAATCAAGGACTTATTTTTTTCTTTTTGACTTTAGTATTTTCCCAATGCGACCATTTGATATAATTCAAGTAAACATGTATACCTTTATATATGACAGATAAGCAAGTACTATTTCTCATTTTAATGATTTGGAGTATTCCCAGTACTTATTTTAGGAGTAAGTTCAGAAAGATTGTTTACCAAACTGATGATTGGAAAATAAATATTAAACCCCTTTTCAAAAAAGAGATTGTCGGTTTATTCACAAATATGTATCCAGATAATACAAATTACCTAAAAACAAGAAATTACTATCGAATCTATTTAGCTATTTATCTGATTTTATTTATAATTTATAGCTTAATTTAATTGAAATATTTCATTGCCATTAAAAATACTATTTAGAAATAGTTGCAATATTATGAAGCAAGCGTTCCTTAATTTATTGTTTTCACTCATCGCTTTTTCCATTGCATATAGCATTGCGCTATTAACTGGACTACAGGTGATTCAGCAAGCTGTATTGATCGCCTTTGTTATCCAATGGTTTATGTTTATTCCTGCTTTTATCTTTCAAACAGAAAAGTTTTATGATCTAACGGGAAGTGTTACCTACATATCCGTTGTGAGTTATATAAGCATTCAAAGTTATTCTACAACCAATGTTAATTTAGGCAGCATTCTTTTAGCTTCTTTCATCATCCTATGGGCAATTCGTTTAGGAAGCTTTTTATTTACAAGAATTCATAAAAGCGGGGAGGATAAAAGATTTAAATCTATAAAACCATCACCAACAAGGTTCTTCATGACATGGACTTTACAAGGAATGTGGGTTTCTTTATGTTCTATGTGCGCTTTAACAGCAATTGCAAGTAAAGATGGGGTAATACAAAATGGGATTTTTTATTTTGGGATGTTCGTTTTTATTTCTGGCTTTATTATAGAGATTATTGCTGACTGGCAAAAATCCACATTCCGTAACAATCCTGAAAATAAAGATCAATTTATTTGTCATGGTCTTTGGTATTATTCAAGACACCCAAATTACTTTGGTGAAATTATCTTATGGTTAGGGATTGCTATCATGTCTTTTTCTTCCTTATCAAGTTGGCAGTATATCACTTTAATTTCCCCTCTTTTTACATATATGCTACTGGTTTATATAAGTGGAGTTAGGATATTAGAAATTTCAGGGATGGAGAAATGGGGACATCTAGACAGCTATCAAGCATATGTCCGCACAACATCTTCCTTATTTCCATATTTTAAACTAGCTAAAAAGAAATAAATAACATTGTTTTGACCATGGTAATAAACTAATGTTTAGTAATAAACGCATTTATTTTACCGATAATTTAGTTAACCTGGTGACTTCGGTTTCAAATCTTGCCAAGATTATTTCAATATATTCAAAACAATCCGTAGCTGAAATTGTTAATTAGTAACACTAAAAGTCACTAAATGTCATTGCAAGTTTCAATCATATTACCTAATCAATTATATAAGGATCATCCAGCTATTCATCATAAAAGACCCGTTTATTTGCTGGAGGAATGGCATTTTTTTAATCAATACCAATTTCACAAGGAAAAATTAGTCCTGCATAGGGCGAGTATGAAGTTTTATGAGCAGTTTTTAAAAGCGCAGGGAGTAGTAGTTCATTATATTGAATCAAATAAAATACAAAATAAGTGCGAATTGCTTATTGAACAACTGCATTCAAACAAAGTCAAACAAATTCATATTGTAGATCCGGTTGATAACTGGTTATTAGAAAAAATGAAATCAAGCTGTAAAAAATATGGGATTGAACTAACCATCTATGATAACCCAAATTTTTTAAATACCATTAATCAGGTAGGTGATTTTTTTTCAAAAAAGAAAACCTATTTTCAAACCGATTTTTATACCTGGCAAAGAAAATCAAGAAATATTTTATTAGAAAAAGACGGTAAGCCTTTGGGTGGAAAATGGACTTACGATGCAGATAATAGATCTAAATTCCCTAAAAAAGAAGCTGCAACTAAATTACCCTCGGCCCCGCCAAACAATTATATAAGCGAAGCTGTAAGCTATATTCAGAAAAATTATCCGAACAATTACGGGTCAGTCAATGAGCATCATTTATTTGCTATCAATTTTGACGACACTGAAAAATGGCTTGAAGAATTTTTACAAGACCGATTTGAACAATTTGGAATATATGAAGATGCCATTGTTGCTAAAGAATATGTTTTACACCATTCTGTGCTGAGTCCAATGCTGAATGTAGGTTTAATAAGTCCTCAGCAAATCATAGATCAAGCAATAACCTTTTCAAATAAAAATAATGTTCCATTAAATTCTTTAGAAGGGTTCGTTAGACAGATAATTGGGTGGCGTGAATTTATCAGAATTGTTTATGAGCGGGAAGGTTCAAAACAGAGAACTACCAATTACTGGAAGTTCACAAGAAAAATCCCAGCAAGTTTTTGGAAGGGTACCACGGGTATTGCACCTATTGATATTACCATAAAAAAAGTTTTAGCTACCGGCTATTGTCATCATATTGAAAGGCTTATGGTTTTAGGTAATTTTATGCTTTTATGCGAGTTTGATCCCAATGAAGTGTATAAGTGGTTTATGGAAATGTTTATTGATGCATATGACTGGGTAATGGTTCCAAATGTATATGGCATGACACAGTTTGCAGATGGCGGATTAATGACCACTAAGCCATATATCAGTGGTAGCAATTATTTAATGAAAATGAGTGACTATGAAAAAGGAGAATGGCAACCCATTTGGGATGGTTTATTTTGGCGGTTTATGCATGAACATAGAACCTTTTTCTTAAGTAATCCAAGAATTGGGATGCTAGTACACACTTTTGATAAAATGAGTACGGATAAACAAAAGACGCATTTAGACAATGCTAATAATTTTTTAAAAGAATTAGATAATCAAAATTAACTATGAAAGTACAAATAACAGCAAGCGAATTATTAATTCCGTCAATGACATAACTCCTTCTCAGATTCCCTAATAGAGCAACTTTAATTTTAAGTTTCTCCGGATCTGCCGCCTAAAATAAATTAAATCCTTTTTGTATTTGTTTTAATTTTTAATGCACCTAATACTGCCTCCGTAAACTCTATTGTGTGTTAATACGAATGCGCCCGCGTTGCTAAAGTTGAAGTATCGAGATCCATCACCACTTACGGTGCTGCTCCAGTAGCTACCACTAATGCCTGTATTATTAATAATTATTTCACGACTTCCAGCTACTGTAAGTTTTAACGGTGAAGCATATGCGCCATCGGAATTTTTCAATGTCCAACTTGCCAATTCGGCATTCCACTCCGCTTCAGTTGGCAAACGAAAACCAGTAGGACATGGATTATTAATACCATTTACGCCCTGCCATAAATTTATATTTTGAGGGTTTCTCCAATCAGTGAGAGGCGTAGCAGGCATAATAAAATTTGCGTTACCTGGATTATCAGTAGTTGCCTGTGTTGCGATAGTGGTTGATTTTCTTAATTGATGTTGATCTGCTGCTCGTCCCCATTGGTATAAATCACCATAGGCGCTTGTATCGGTACTACTTGTTGCAACCCTTGATGCGCCAAGGTTTCGATCCATCCAAACTTTACCATTGGCACTTGTAACGGTGGACGGTACAACATTTGGTGTTGGGGTGATTGGTGTATTTTCATTTTGTCGTTTATCACAACCAAAAACTAAGAAAAGGGAACAAATGAGTATAAAATTTTTCATGCAATTTGTGTTTATAGTAAGTAGGTTAAATATAAATAGTTTATTCCTTTTTCTGATGATTCAACAAATCAAGAAAGCACTAATTTGGCCAGTGATTGCCAAAAGGCGGGATATCCATCCCAAAATACAAAATTACAACCCCAATGCGGACAAGGATCTGAAGTATATACTAATACTTTTCCAGCGTTTGTATTTTTGATTACAATGGCAGGATCTTTGGTTTCCTTATATCTTGCAATAACAATAGAATCATCTAGTTCAATGGTTTTATTGTAGCCTAAAATTGGAGGACAACCATCCAAATTTAACGATGGGCAGAGCGCTGTCCCTTCGGGAGTCATTTCCATTGAAAACCCTTCTGTTGTTTCCACTAAGTCTTCTATATCCAAGCATTTCACAGGAAGCATTTCGCGTAAGCGAGTTCTGCCCCAACCACCTTTACCTAGCTCTCCAGTAAATGAATACCAACCGCCTAGGAACATATATCGTCCACCTTCATTGGCATGTTCTACAGAAAGTCGGATTCTATCAGGAAATGTAAGAATTTCTTTTCCGAATTTACTTCTATCAAAAAATTTTGGAGATAGTTGAAAAAGTTTAGCATCTACGTCACTGAAAATAATTAAATCGTAGTCCTTTAATATTTGCTCGTAATCGCCAGGTCCTAAATTGTTATAGAAATCCCATGCTGAAACCGAGTTAACCTGATAAGTTGGATCTTTTTCTAAAGCCTCTTTCAACCAAATACCATAATTAAATATTTCCAAGCCTTTAGGACTATGATGAAATGGCGTTTCTGCAAAAACTGGTCCAGTTAGAATAGCCCAATCACCTACGTAATATACTTTTTTCATATAAAGGTTTAACTTGATGAATTGTCAATATAAATTTAACGTTATCTTAAATTACGCTACTAATTTAGACTTTATTATCTTCAGTTGCTTGAATCTATTTAGAATATATTTACTTTTTTATAAATAAATTTTATATACATTTAGGAATGCGAATCAAAATCATTAAACAAATACTCTTCTATTTTTTGATAGGCTTTTATCTATTTGCAGGGTATAACCATTTTGCCACGCCTTCTTTTTATTTTCCTATAATACCCCCTTATTTGTCCACTTGGGCCAAAGAGATCAATATATTATCAGGTATAGCTGAAATAGTATTAGCCCTACTATTAATACCTAAAGCTACACGCTCGTTAGCTGTAAAGGGTATGATTATCATGTTGATTGCGTTTATCCCAGCGCATATATATTTTATTCAAAAAGGTACTTTTACACTAGGGTCAATTACCATTACACCGCTTATATCCTACTTTCGTTTATTGGTGGGACAACCCATATTAATTTTGTGGGTATGGTGGTCGAGTAAATTTTAAGGATAGTTACGTTAAAATAAAAATTATTTCCTAATAGCAGCCCTAGGGAATAACTATTTATCATTCTGCCGACTTATTTTTTGTATTTCTTAAGCTATATAAATAGAAAGATATTATTGAGAATAAAAAGCCAATTAAAATTATAATATAATTCATTGGTTTTTCAATTGTCAATGACATTCTGATTAAAATAGTAGTAATAATAAAGCTGGCGTTTCTGAAAATAGTGAAGAATGAAAAGTGGTAAATAAATGAAATTATAAGTAATAACACATCAACAAAAATCATGATTGAAAAGAAATCTGTATAAAATACAGTATTCGGATCGGGGTAATTTTGTTTTAACTCTAATGCCCCTAACATCTCTTTTCCCCATATAAAAAAACTACTAATACTTAGTAAAAATAAAATCAATATCATGCTTAATGATACGAGCTTCTTAATATTAATAAAATTATTAAGTTCGTTAACAATTTCTGATTTTCGATTATTTTGATATATTTTATAATACAGTATAGTGAGGCTCAGCATAATCAATGAAGCTATTAAGTCATATAATAAGCTAATGAACTCTGGGTTATTAATATTAATAGAATTTTTTAAATCTAAATCTGCGATATCGTGAAAAAAACTTCTTAAAGTAATTAGGGTAATTACTTCAAATTGCTTTCCTATAAATTCAGATATTGATTTTGGAATTATGATGACTAGCAGAAATACCTCGTAAAATAAAATAAAACTAAATGGGGTATATATAGCCTTTAAATAGCTGTGCTGTAAGTTTTTGAAATAAATAAAGTTATTTCCTAGAAAAATAATAATTAAGTGAAAAAGGAAAGCAAAAACGGCAACACGTAGTATTAATAATTCTACGCTTCTTACACTCTTAGCATTAAAATGTTTATCAAAATAATTTCCTGAATATTGTAATAAACTATTCATAATGCATTATTAGCTTTTACTTTTCGCCTCTAAATTTATTTAGCGCTAGAATGAATGCCACACCAAATAAAATAGTGATGACTGCTGCGAAATAGGGTATAATTTCTATCATTTTTGATTATTTATTAGTTTTAATAATATAGCAAACCCTAAAATAGAGGGTACCCATAAACCAATAAATATTCCCGCTTCCTTTTCGCCTTTAAACCATAAATATTCAGAAAATATTAATGAGAGGAAGGCTGATACGAGCATTAGGGTATCTGATAATGTAAACTTTTTAAACATACTTTTTATTTGTTGTAATGTAGAATTAATAATTCGTATTCATTAACAATTTAATTTGTTTATAAAGACGCACAAGAAATTATTTTTAATTAATCGGCTATTTGCAAATATTTAACAACTATGTTTAACATGATTGGTAAAATTTACCCTGTCAGTTCAACATTAAATTATTTCACTTGAATCTAAATTTTGATAAAAAAAGGGCCCTTAGTGATAAGGGCCCTTTTTTTATTTAGGTTTTCTAAAACTATTTTGGCAATACAACAGCATCAATAACGTGAATTACACCGTTTCCTGCTTTTAAATCAGTTGCAGTCACAGTAGCAATACCACCTTTCTCATCTGTCAAAATCACCTTACCATCTTTGATAGAAGCAGTCAATGTTCCGCCACTTACCGCTTTCAAAGTAACTTTGCCTTTACCGTCTTTTATAGCCTTTAAAACAGCAGCTGCATCTAAATTACCAGCTACAACGTGGTATGTCAAGATCTTAGCTAAAGTAGCTTTGTTCTCTGGTTTTAATAAGGTTTCTACAGTTCCTGCAGGCAATTTTGCAAAAGCTTCATTTGTTGGTGCAAAAACCGTGAAAGGTCCTGCGCTTTGCAAAGTGCTTACTAAATCAGCTGCTTTTACAGCTGCTACTAATGTGGTGTGTGCACTTGATCCAACAGCAACGTCTACAATTGTTTTTTGAGCTGATGCAGAGATAACACCTCCGATTAACATCGTCAATAAGAATTTCATTTTCATAATTTATTTTTTGTTTATTTATTTACTTAACACCATAAGGGTTAAAAAAGTTTTTACAAATGGTGTATTTACAATTAATTAACAGCTTTGTTAATGAGAATACATAAAAACATAAGTTAAGGCTCCACATTATATAATGAAAGAGGATCGGCAAAAACTTACAATAAAATTTTTGTGAAATTAGTTTAATTTTATTTTTAGGATTCGATACACAGTTTTTTAGGATTTGAAGCGCGCTTTCAACAAGTTTGTATAATCAAAAATACTTTTAACAGGACTAGTATGGAAAGAATAGATATTGATAGGGTGATAGAAATGGCTTGGGAAGATCGTACGCCTTTTGAGGCAATTGAAATTCAGTTTGGTTTATCCGAATCGCAAACCATTAAATTGATGCGAACCGAATTAAAACGTAATAGTTTTAATCTTTGGCGAAAGAGAGTAAATAGCGGAGTGAGTCAGAAGCATTTAATGAAAAGAAGCGCCGATATGAAGAGATTTAAATGCTCCATGCAAAAAACGATCTCAATGAATAAAATTAGTAAGCGGTAAGCTTAATTTACTTTAGGTGTAAACTTCTGTTTTTTACAAGCATCACTGCAATATAAAACCTGCTCCCAATCATTAGCCCATTTTTTGCGCCAGGTAAAAGGACGCATACAATGAAGGCATAACTTAGTGGGGAGGTCACCTTTTTTTACTATTTTATTTTTACTATTTTTCATTGATCCCTTTTTTGGGGTGCATTTGTCTAAAAGTTAAATTAATTCTAGATTCCGTAATTTTCTTTGACTTAGGTAGAGAATGCCACCAGTTTGCCTGAATGGTGCCTTTCATTTCTAGTAGGGATCCGTTTTCAAGTTGAATTGAGATTGTTTCTTTAGTTACTTTATGTTTAAATGAGAATTTTCTTGAAGCGCCAATACTTAAAGAAGCAATAGAGCTATTAGCCACAATCTCTTTTTCATTATCACAATGCCATCCCATTGCTTCTTCACCGTTATGATACAAATTTAATAAACAGGCATTATATTTTTCTTTAGTGATTGACTCAACCATATTTTTTAGTGTAATAAGTGTTTCTTTCCAAGGCAAACCTACTTTAGTCCTACTTGCATAGGTATAAGCAATGGAAGGGTCACTATAAAATGCAACTTTTCTTTTTGTAATAATTTCTTTTCCAAACATGACCACTCTTTCATTTTCCCAACTTATATGATGAAGTAGTTCATCATATAGTTGCTTTATTTGATTTTCAGGTATTGCTTTCTCCCAGTATAATGCAATACCATCCTGATGTAAGAGATTTTGGGTATTCGTATTCATCAACTTGTAGTTACATTTTTTGTTTTAACCTTCCCTTTCACAAAAATTAAAATAATCAATCATTTTGCGATGTATTTCAATAAGTATTAATGTAAAAATCTTTCTATGTGATCTTTGGACGGAACAGAACAGCTATCTCTGGTACCCATTAATGCGTATCTATTTTTTGCTATTAAATTGTAAAATCCGTCTCTAATAAAAGCTGGAAAAAGGTTGCCATATTTGAAAATATGAGGCCACCCAGTTATTTGTTTTGCTATTTCAATGACTGCATTTGATTTGGAAAATACAATGCCCTCTTTTATAAAAAAAACTGATTTCTCCTCATCCAAAATATTATAATGCCGCATTAATTTCTTTCCTGATTCGGTTTGTGTTGCAGCGAAATGCAAATTATGATTCGTATCGTGTTTTATTAGAAACAAAATGGTCGAGTTGCATAAATTACATACCCCATCAAATAATACAATATTCATTTAGTATAAAAATAAGTATTAAAAAACTGTATACTTAAAAAGAATTTAATGTATCCTGTTTAATTTAATGATACCCATAAGGTTAAAAACACGCATCACTTGATAGGTAAGGTCAAACTCAAACCATTTTTTTGCAAAATTTGCATCATTTTTTGCATGATGATGATTATTTTGAAATAGCTCCCCAAGTAAAAATAAACCCCAAGGACCTGAATTTTTGCTTTGATCTGTACTTTCAAAATTTCGATAGCCATACTTATGACCACACCAATTAACTATTGCTCCTTGAATCGGCCCCATTAAAAAATGTATTGGTAATAATAGAAACCACCACCAACTAGGCGCAAAAAAATAATACATCAGTATATAGCCAAGAACGAAAGATATCCTGGTTAATATGTGGTGGCCAAATTTGTCTAGTTTTTCCCAAATAGGCAAATTGTCACTTGTAAATTCTTTTTCTGGGGTACCCTCTTTAGATAGGAATGAACGGTATATTAAGACCGTACTTTTCATCATTTCATAGATATCCTTAAAAAAATGGGGTGAGTGGGGGTCTTTTTCAGTATCACTATAAGCATGATGCATTCTGTGCATGACGCCATACGCTCTTGGGACTAAATAGGAGGAACCTTGAAAAAACCAAGTACTAATATCGAATACGCGTTCCCAATTCTTGCTCGTCTCATACATTTTATGGGAAGCGAATCTATGTAGAAAAAAAGTATGAAAAAACAGAGACATAAACCAATGAAGCAAGAAGAACGAAACGATAAAAGTCATTTTTGATATATTTATTTTGCTAAATTATTCATATTCCTATGATTTAAAAGCTTTTACATGTGTTATTATTTAAGTGGTATTATTTCGTTTTGTTTATAATTTGTTTAATTATTTTATTGGTTTATTTAACAAAACGTCTTTTTTATTTAAAATTTTAATTTTTTTTAACATTTTTTTTTAACTACTTATTAAAACTTTTATAACTTGTAGGTACAACGATTGAATTGCTATTGCTTTGTTTTATGTGAATTCGTATACATAAAAACAGCCTTAATGAATTGTGGAGTGTTGTGGATTAATATGTTCACCAAAACTCAAACATATGGATTTATTTCTTCTCGATGCCACGGTGCAAATTGCAAAGACTGATTATGTGTCTTTCACTTTCTTCGTTGGTACAATGGCTATGATGGCCGCGGCTGTATTTTTCTTTTTAGAATTGAACAACACTAGTAAAGAGTGGAGAACTTCGGTACTTGTATCAGGTTTAATCACATTTATTGCTGCTGTTCACTACTATTACATGCGTGGATATTATGCTGAAACGCATGATAGTCCAACTTTCTTCCGTTATGTAGACTGGTTATTAACTGTGCCTTTAATGTGTGTTGAATTTTATTTAATCACTAAAAAAGCAGGTGGTACAACAAGTTTATTATGGAAAATGATTTTAGCTTCTGTTGTAATGTTAGTTACAGGTTATTGGGGAGAAGCAGTTGCTCCTGCTCAAGCAACATTATGGGGAACTATAAGTGCTCTTGCATACTTCTACATTGTATATGAAGTATGGTTAGGAGATGTTAAGAAATTAGCAACATCCGCTGGTTCTGCAGTAGCATCTGCAAATAAAGCACTTGGTTGGTTTATATTAGTTGGATGGGCTATTTATCCTCTAGGATATTTAATCGGTACAGCTGAAGGACAATGGTATGCTGGCTTTGCTAATATTGGATTAAACATGGATGTTATTTACAATATTGGAGATGCAGTTAATAAAATTGGTTTTGGTTTGGTTATTTATAGCTTAAGTAGAAAAGCTGCTTAATTTATTAAAATAACTTTATGGGGCAAGTTGGTTACTTGCCCCTTTTTTTTAATTTATACTCATGCAAATTAAACTTCGGTTATTCTTAATATTATTTGCATTCTTTTTATTTCTTTTAGATTGGGTTTTCGTTTTAACCAATAGCACCCAAATTTCATTCTTAATACTTGTTTTGATTCTCTTTGGTGTTCCGCATGGGGCTTTAGATTTATACATTGATCAACACTTACGAAAGTCAGAAAGTAATCAAAAAATTTTCCTTTTAAAATATATAGGTAATATTATTGCCTATGCGTTGGTTTGGTATTTCTTTCCCATCGCAGCCTTGGTCATTTTTATCCTAATTACAGCTTATCATTTTGGAGAAATTGATTGGATGGGTAAAACAGAAAACATTATTCATAAAATTGCCTATTCCGTTATCGGGCTTCTTTGGATTTTATTTCTTCTTTCTAA
>CAJBLA010000146.1 GCA_903953815.1 uncultured Bacteroidota bacterium
ACAAATTCAAGTAATTCATTAATTAAATCCTTGGTGGGTATTTCTTTTTCCTTTCCAAAGTCAATTAATTTTCCATCAATACCATATCGGCTTGCACGCCATTTATTTTCATTGATCAGTGCGCGTTGGTAATTAATGAAATTTATATTTTGACGACGTAGGGAATAAATTTTAGCACAAATTGCTTGGAACAAGGCAGTAATGGTGATGGTTTCCTGCACGGTCATGGGCACATCACAAATCCTAAATTCAATGGTGTTGAAAACAGGATGTACTCGTAAATCCCACCATATTTTTTTTGCATCATCAATGCAATTGGTTTTTATGAGCAGCTGAACAAAACTATCGTATGCTTCGATGCTTTCAAATGTATCTGGGATTCCTGTTCTAGGAAATTTATCAAACACTTTTGATCGGTAGGATTTATATCCGGTATTGCGAGTTTCCCAAAAAGGGGAGTTGGTACTTAAAGCATAAATATGCGGCAAAAAATAACGTGCTGTATTGGCAATATGGATGGCCATACGGCGATCCTCCATTCCAACATGTACATGTAGTCCAAAAATTAAATTACTCCTTGCAGCCTGCTGCAATTCGTTTAACAATTCCTGGTACCTGGTTTGATCTGACACCAATTGTTTTTCCCACAAACTAAAAGGGTGGGTGCCTGAGGCCCCAATGCTATAGCCTAAGTCCCCTGCAATTTTGTGTACGCCATTGCGTAGTTCAATTATTTCTGAGTATGCTTCGTCTACATTTTTACATATCCCAGTGCCTACTTCCACCACCGCCTGGTGCATTTCAGCCTTAATTTTGTCCTTGAATAGTTTCTGTCCTTCATTGACAATAGTCTGCTGGTGGCTTTTTAATTCCTTTGTGGAGGGGTCTAACACCATGTATTCTTCCTCAACGCCAACGGTAAACTGTTGTAAACTTGTTGTAACCATATTACATTGAAATTAAGCAAAGTTTGCTTTAAAAAAAAATCCCCGTCCTGACGAATCAAGACGGGGATTTTTTATATTAAAATCTGACTAGGGGTAACCCTTATTAGATTTAGAATTTAAATCTTAAACCCAATTGGCTAACCCAACGTGCACTGTAACTAGGTGCAGTACTTGAACTAATACCCCAAGGAGTATTGTTGTTAATTGGGTTAAAGCTATAAGTAGGTAATAATGATGGAGCACCAGAAGTTGGGTTAGCATATCTAACTAATCCAAATTGATCATTACTTAAGAAGTAAGTACGACCCCAAACTCTGTTCAACATATTTGTGAAGTTGAAAATATCATAAGTTAATTGGAATTGGTATTTTTTACCACTTACTTTAACAAAGAAATCTTGCATCACTTTTAAGTCAACTATATTTTGGAATGGTAATCTTGCACCATTTCTTTCTGCATATTGTCCTCTGCGTTTGCTTAAATAACTATCTTGGTTGATATAAGCTTCAAATGCTTCTTTCTGTGCAGCTTGGCTTAAGTTAAAACCTGATTGCGTTACAAAAGTCATCGCAGTTAATTGGTCTTTTGTAGGAATGAATAATAAGTCATTTGATTCAGTAGCACTATTGTCTCTAACTGGACCATTACTATATACATAGCTAAATGCATTTCCTGATTGGCCATTATAAACCACACTTACCGTAGTCGCCATATTGCCTTTCAAATAAGTGAATTTTTTAGAAGCAAACATGCTCACTCTGTGTCCTAAATCAAAATCAGATCTTGATCTGTTTACATAGTTACGGCCATTAACTGTTTCCATAAATCTCCATTGGCTATTGTTTTGGCTTGAAGTAGGCTCATTGGTTACGAACGCAGTTCCATAAGTATAGAATGCATTGAATGAGAATCCGTCAGCCCATGATTTATCCACTGATGCTGTAAAGTTGGCAGCATAACCTTTTTGGCTATTCTTTGGTTGGTTCTTTAATAAATAAACACCAGTATAAGGGTTACCTGCTGGTAATCCGCCATAAGCTGGGAAGTTCATTCTTACACCATTATTGTAAACATTTCTATTGTCAGGTCCCACCATGTTTCCAATCGGGTTTTGAATATCTATTCTAGAATAATAAATTTCGTTGATGTTTTTACTTAAACTTCCTTCAACAGTTACAGACCAGTTGTTATCGAATTTTTTATCCACGGCTAAAGAAGCGCGCAATAATTTTGGTAAACGGAAGTCCTTCGCAATTAAGTCAACCTGACCTTTTGCGAAAGCAGTACTGATACCTAATTCGTTTGCTGTATATTGTTGAGTAGGATTAGGTCTGAACTTCATAGAAGCTAAAGTAGTTGCAAATGTTGGTGAAAATAAAGATACACCACCTACGCTACCACCTGTGTTATTAAATACACCACCTGGCCATACCAATGGAACGCGACCGGTGAATAAACCGATACCACCACGAATAGTAATTCTCTCAGTTGGAACTTTATAGGTAAAACCTAAACGTGGAGAAATAGAAAGTTTAGGATCACTAATTTGGCCACTTCTTGCACCTGCTAAATCATAATTGTAAAGTTGGATAGTAGGGATGGCGTTATTGTTGAAATAATTATCTTGGAATGGCGTAGATAAGAACTTAGTGTAATCACCTCTGATACCGTAGTTGATGGTTAAATTATCAGTTACTCTTACTTCGTCATTGATAAAAGCACTTCCACGGCCTGTGTAAAAACTTGCAGCGGCTTTGGTATTATCGCCATAAGTATTGTCCAATAATGAGAAAGATCTTGCATACTGGAATGGCGCTTTATCATTCAAGAAATCAGGTAAAGAGTTGTAAGTATAAGTACCAAAGTTATCACGAATAAATACGTTGTATGATTTACTTAATTCATAATCAATACCTAAAGTTAAACTGTGTTTATTGATGTTGAATTTGATGTAATCCAAAAAGTTTTTATTGGTTTGCTTTAACAAATTGGCTGCTGAAAAGTTTTCAGATCCAAAAGTGATTTGATTCGAGCTACTTCCGTCATTAATAATAACACGAGGGAAAGCGGCACCAATTTGGCTTCTATCATCAGTTACATCAGTAAGCGTGAATAACATTTTATTGGTAATGCCATTTTTGAAATTACTTCTTAACTCAGCAGATACTGAATTTGTTTTATTTGGATATAAAACTCCATTGTTGTAAAAGTTAACTCTTGTTGAACTTGAAGCTGAAGTATTATAATTTTGTGATTCTGTGTGACGATAAGAAATGCTTAGACGATGATTTGAATTGACATTCCAATCTAATTTAGTCGCTAATCTTTTTGAACTAATGGTTTCAGGATTGTCAGCATATGAACCCATATCATAACCGTATTTCGATTTAACTGTTGAAACTAAAGCGTCAATATCAGCCTGTTTGCTAACTCCTCTGTAACCTGCAAGATCAAATGGTTGTGGACGATTACTTTCAATGCTTTCGTAGTTAACGAAGAAAAATAATTTATTTTTTACAATCGCACCACCAACGCTAGCACCCATTGTTTTAGCACTGAATGGGTTCAACTTTGTAGCAGCAGATTTTAAACCTGTTGGCGTTTTACCCGTTAAATCTTGGTTTTGTGTAAAGCTA
>CAJBLA010000147.1 GCA_903953815.1 uncultured Bacteroidota bacterium
AAGCGTCCTTCATTAAATGCAGAAGCAACTACAATATTAGAAAGATTATTGTTCCGCATAGAATCCGTAAAAAAGGCGAAAAAAAATAAGTATGTGTTGTTAAATGCGCCTAATGCAAATTTGGAAAACATTATTTCATTATTGCCGGGAATGAAAAGTCCTACGGTTGTTGCACTAGCGACGCCGGGTTGGAGTAGTGTACATAGTGTTATTGCAGAAAGTGATTTTTGGGAAATAATTGAAAAATTAAAACTGGCAGGTGCAGAAGGAATTCTTGTAGTGCCGATAGAAAAAATGATTTTATAATGATGAAAGTATTTAGTGAACCTAAGCGTAATGAATGGGCATCGATTATTGAGCGGCCTTCTATAGATGCTGCGCAATTGAATGATAATGTTCGAAATATTATTGACGAAGTTATTGCTGGGGGTGATGCTGCAATAAAAAAAATAACCTTGCAATTCGATCGCGTTTCAATTAATCAATTAAATGTGCCTGCTGAAAAAATTGCAGCAGCAGAAAATTTGTTAACGCCTGGTTTAAAAACAGCAATTCAGTTGGCAAAAGTTAATATTGAAATTTTTCACAATAGCCAAATACAAAAAGTAGAACGAATTGAGACCATGCCGGGTGTTTGGTGTTGGAGAAAATCAGTAGGAATTGAAAAAGTCGGAATTTATATTCCAGGAGGATCTGCTCCTTTATTTTCAACAGTATTGATGCTAGGGGTACCTGCAAAAATGGCCGGTTGTAAAGAAATTATTTTATGTACACCGCCCAATGAACAAGGTGAAATTCATCCTGCAATTTTATATGCGGCTTCATTGGTAGGGGTTACTGCAATATATAGTGTGGGCGGCGCGCAAGCAATTGCGGCAATGGCATATGGTACAACAACGATACCCAAAGTGCATAAAATATTTGGACCAGGGAATCAATATGTAACTGCTGCAAAACAGTTGGTGCAACAAAATGGTATTGCTATTGATATGCCTGCAGGGCCAAGTGAGGTTTGTGTATGGGCAGATGAAAATGCAATACCTTCATTTGTCGCAGCTGATTTATTATCACAAGCGGAGCACGGTCCAGATAGTCAGGTGATTTTAGTCGCTAATAATAATGAAATAGTTACCGCTATACAACTTGAAATAGATTTACAGTTGATAGCACTTCCTAGGAAGGATGTTGCAGTAAAAGCTTTAGCGAATTCAAAAGCAATCATTTTGAAAAACCAAGATCAGGCAATTGATTTAATAAATGCATATGCGCCAGAACATTTAATTTTAGCAATAGATAATGCATTGCAAATCGCAGATAAAATTATGAATGCGGGGTCGGTATTCATTGGCAATTATTCGCCCGAATCGGTTGGGGATTATGCTAGTGGAACGAATCATACTTTGCCAACGAACGGCCACGCAAATGCTTATAGTGGCGTAAGCTTAGATAGCTTTGTAAAAAAAATAACTTTTCAACAACTAACAGAGCGCGGATTAATGAATATAGCACCTACTGTAATTGAAATGGCGTGTGCAGAAGGGTTGCAAGCGCATAGCAATGCAGTATCTGTTAGACTAAATTTGATAAAATCAAAATTATAAGTAATGAATTTTGACATTAAAAAAATTGTAAGGCCCAATATTGAAACATTAAAGGCTTATTCATCTGCGAAGGATGAGTATACAGGGGAAGCCAATGTTTTATTAGATGCGAATGAAAATAGTTTGGGTTCACCCACTACAAAATGGTATAACAGGTACCCAGATCCTTATCAAAAAGCAGTAAAAGAAAAGATTGCTTTTATCAAACAAATTCCTGCCTCGAAAATATTTTTAGGAAACGGAAGTGATGAGTGTATTGATATTTTGTTTCGTACTTTTTGCGAACCAGGAAAGGATAATATAATTATATGTCCTCCGACGTATCCGATGTATGAGGTAAATGCGAATATTAATAATATAGAAATTAAATCTGCACCCTTATTGCCGGATTATCAATTAAATGTCGCGCACATAGAACAATTAGTGAATGAGCGTACTAAAATAATTTGGATTTGTTCCCCCAATAATCCTACAGGAAATTCATTGGATCGGATTGATATTGAAACTATATTAAATCACTTTAATGGTTTGGTGGTGGTGGACGAAGCCTATATTAATTTTTCAAAGCAAAAATCATTCAGTGCCTCGCTTATTGATTATTCCAATTTAGTGGTGTTGCAAACCTTGAGTAAAGCATGGGGCTTGGCGGGTTTGCGATTAGGTATGTGTTTTGCTAGTGAAGCTATTATTGGCTATATGAATAAAGTAAAAGCACCCTATAATATAAATATAGTGACCCAGGAATTGGCTTTACAAGCATTGGAAGAAGTGGGACAGGTAAATGATATGATTCAGCACTTGGTGGATATGCGTATCGCTTTAGCGGAAGTAATTCAAAGTATGCCCTATGTTGAAAAGGTGTATCCTTCGGACACTAATTTCTTATTGGTTAAAATACCCAAAGCCAACGAGCTATATCGTTATTTATTAACACAAGGAATTGTGGTTCGAGATAGGTCTAGTCTTGAAAATTGTACAGATAGTTTAAGAATTACCGTAGGAACTGAACAAGAAAATACACAGTTGGTGGATGCGATGGCGAATTGGATCAATTTGACATTTACATTAGACTAGATATCCTATTATTTTATTAAATTACACAATCATTATATAATTTAAAATGGAGCATATGAAAAAAGGAATTTATCTTTTATTATCAATCAGCATTCATTTTTTAGCGAATGCGCAGGACAATGCTGGATTAACTTTACCTAATGGGTTTAAAGCTAATTTGTTTGCTGAGAATATTGGAAGTGCAAGACATATTGCCATCTCTAAAAATGGAGTTGTTTTTGCAAAATTGAATAGAGCAGATAAGCAAGGTAGAACCATTATTAGATTAGCCGATGAAAACAAGGATGGCGTTTCCGATAATATAACAGGTTGGGCAAATTATGGGGGTACCGGCATTTATTTAACTGGTAATGCTTTATATGCAAGTTCAAATGAAGCTGTTTTTAAATATCAATTAAATGGTAATGATGAAGTTGTAAATCCATTAAATCCAATTACTGTGGTAAGTGGTTTAATCAGCCGTCGGCAACATGAATCAAAATCCATCACTTTTGATAAAGCAAATAATATATATGTAAATATTGGGGCTTATTCTAATGCATGTCAAGAAAAAGACAGAACGCCTGGTGGGAAAGGGATGATGCCATGTCCTATCTTGGATTCAGCGGGTGGAATATGGAAATTTGATGCTAGCAAGGAGAATCAAACCTATGGTGATGGTAAAAGATATGCTACTGGTTTAAGAAATGTTATCGGACTAGATTGGAATCCACAAGCCAATAAATTATATGTAGCACAACATGGACGTGATCAATTAAATACTTTTTTCCCAAGCTTATATACGGATGCGCAAAACGCAGAGTTACCAGCGGAAACTTTTTATGAGATAAATGAGGGTGACAATGCAGGATGGCCCTATGTTTATTATGATAATGTTCAGCAAAAAAAAATAGTTTCTCCTGAATATGGCGGAGATGGTAAAAAAGAAGGCGCAAGTGATATTAAAAATCCAGCAGTCGCATTTCCAGCACATATGGCACCCATGGGCGTATTATTTTATACAGGCAATCAATTTCCTGCAAAATATAAGAATGGGGCATTTATCACTTTTCATGGTTCATGGAATAGAGCGCCATTGCCTCAAGAAGGATTTTTTGTTGCATTTGTTCCTTTTAAAAATGGCAAAGCGACTGGGGAGTGGGAAATTTTTGCCAATGGATTTGCGGGAACGATCGATGGTGCAAAAATTACCAGCACACGAAATGCGAAGGCGAGACCTTGTGGTTTAGCACAAGGACCTGATGGATCTATTTATGTAAGTGATGATTCGAAGGGGTCCATTTTTAAAATTTCTTATCAAAAATAATTTTATAATTTTTTTATTTATATATGGGTAATAGTAAAATTCGATGTTCTCTTTTTGGTGCAATAATTATGTTGTTATTTGTTTCAATTAAAACACAGGCACAAAATGTAGAAAACGGTAAAAAAATATATCAGACCAAATGTTTGGTATGTCATCAATCAGATGGGGGTGGCGTTCCAAATATGAATGCACCCTTGGATGGGGCAAGCAATGTTGTCGGAAATGATATTGCAAGGTTGGTGAAAATTATAAAAAATGGCTTTAATGAAAGGGTGGAGCTTGATGGGTTATATTATAGTAATTCAATGACGGCGAATCCTGATTTGACACCTGCGCAAATTAGCGATGTGTTAAGTTATATTAGAACGAGTTGGAGTAATAAAGCAACAAAAGTAACCACCGTTCAAGTGCAACAAGCAATTAAAGGGAATCAAAAAACAAGTGCAAAGTAGTGAATCACTTTGCGCGTTAAATTTTAAATTATGCGTCCTATATTATTTATTGATCGAGATGGAGTTATACTAGAAGAGCCAAAAACCGATTTCCAAATCGATCATATTGACAAAACAAGTTTTGTTCCTGGGGCAATAACTAATTTGAATAAAATTGCTACTGAGTTAGGATTTTATAAGGTGATGGTAACCAATCAAGATGGCTTAGGGACTGATGCATATCCAACCAATCAATTTGAACCATTTCAGCAATTAATGATACGCACTTTAGCAGCGGAAAATTTTGTTTTTGATGAGATAAAAGTGGATACTTCTTTTGCCAAGGATAATTTGCCAACGCGAAAGCCTGGGATTGGCCTTGTTCAGCATTTGATGAATAATGAACATTTTGATATTGCAAATTCATTTGTCATTGGGGACAGATGGAGTGATATACAATTAGCAAAAAACATGGGTTGCAAGGCGATTTATTTTAAATCGGGCAATCATGAATTGACGCCTGAACAAGCTTTAGCATTTAAAAGCACCATCGCGTTAGAGACAAGGAACTGGTCGGCCATCTATTCTTTTTTAAAATTAGGTTTGAGAAAAGTACAACATGAAAGAAATACGAAGGAAACTAAAATTAGTATTTCTTTAAATATGGATGGTAGCGGTCAAGCGGATATTAAAACAGGATTGGGCTTTTTTGATCATATGTTGGAGCAAATTGCAAGACATGGTTCCATTGATTTAGCGATTAACTGCGATGGGGATTTGCATATCGATGAACACCATACCATTGAAGATGTAGGGATTGCTTTGGGAGAAGCTTTTGCTTTGGGTTTAGCTGATAAGCGGGGCATGGAAAGATATGGTTATGCACTTCCAATGGATGAGGCAGAAGCCAAAGTTTTAATTGACTTTGGAGGGCGCAATTGGATTGTATGGGATGCTAGTTTTACTCGTGAAAAAGTAGGTGAAATGCCGACTGAAATGTTTTTCCACTTTTTTAAATCATTCAGTGATGCAGCAAAAGCCAATTTAAATATTAGCTGTAAAGGGGAAAATGAGCATCATAAAATTGAAGCCATATTTAAAGCCTTTGCTAAGGCCATTAAAATGGCGGTACATCGCAATCCAGCCAGTGACCAGTTGCCGAGTACCAAGGGGGTTTTGTAAGGACAGTCACCTGATCCGTGGCTAACAATTGATAGGGTAAACCTTACTTTTTTTGGATTTATAAAGGCATTTTCCTTAAAGTTGCAATAAGATGATAAAAACAAACAATATATGGTGGTGGCATACAAAATCCGTTAGGGTATTGTAGTGACATAACTAT
>CAJBLA010000148.1 GCA_903953815.1 uncultured Bacteroidota bacterium
TCGGTTTATTCAACCTGGTGGAATGGCGGATTGCGAACCACCGCTTACTATCATAATATCATTGGCTTATTAACTGAAATTATTGGAAGCCCAACACCTTCGAGTATTCCTTTGGTTCCACAACGATTAATTCCAAATAGTGGACTACCTAATCCTATCCTTCCACAAAAATGGTATTTCAAAAATTCAATTGACTATTCAATTTCATTAAACTATGCAGTATTAAATTATGCCGCTCGTTATAAAGATGAATTGCTTTATAATATTTATACCATGGGGCGGCATAGCATTGATGCGGGTAGCAAAGATAATTGGACACTTTATCCAAAAAAATCAGATGCCCTCAGCGAGTTATTGAAAACAGAAAAAGTAACAGGCAAAATTGATTCATTTCAATTAGCTGTATTTAATAAGGTGTATAAAAATCCAGCAACGCGTGATCCACGCGGCTATATCATTCCAATTAATCAATCTACTACAGCCATTCAATTTGTAAATATTTTAATTAAAAGTGGTATTAAAGTACATCGTGCAAATGCTGATTTTATGGTGGGCACAAAAAAATATTTAGCAGGCTCCTATATTGTAAAAACAAATCAAGCATTTCGACCACATGTGTTAGATATGTTTGAACCACAGGATCATCCCAATGATTTTTTATATCCAGGAGGCCCACCTGTGCGTCCGTATGATGCAGCGGGCTGGACGCCTGCGTTTACGATGGGTATTGCCTTTGATAGAGTATTAGATGATTTTACAGGACCTTTTGAAGCGTTGGCCTATGGCGAAATACAAAAACCAGTAGGTAAAATAATTAATGGCGTAAGTACAAATTATGGGTATACATTTTCAACAAAAGACAATGCATCATATATCGCTGTCAACGAATTATTAAATTCTGGTGCAAGTATTTACAAAAGCAAGGAGCAATATTTTGTTCGATATTCTGATAAATTAAATAATTCAATAACAAAATTAAGTACAGATTATGGTATTGTTTTTACAAGTGTTACAACGCCACTAACTGATACTTTAAATAAAATCCAACCTATTCGCATTGGACTTTGGGATAAGTATGGCGGCTCCATGTCATCGGGTTGGTTGAGATGGATTTTTGAACAATATCATTTCCCCTTTAAACTTATCTACGCAAAGGAAATTGATGCTGAAAACTTAAATGTCAATTATGATGTTTTGATATTTGTTGAAGGCGCGATACCTGCATTAAAAACGGAAGCTTCATTTTCTTATGAAGAAAGGGCGCCTAAGTTAGAAGACGTTCCAAAAGAATTTCAACATACACTAGGAAGTATTTCTGTAAATAAATCTATTCCTGCATTAAATAAATTTTTACAAAACGGCGGTAAAATTGTAACGATCGGATCAAGTGCGAATTTGGCTTATCATATAAATGCACCTGTAAAAAATGCGCTTGTAGAAATGATTGCCGGAAAAGAAAAAGCATTGCCTGGTGAAAAATTTTATATTCCTGGAAGTGTGTTGCAAGTTACACTCGACAATAATAATATGTCCAGCTGGGGAATGAATGGAACGGCTGATGTGTATTTTAATGCAAGCCCTGTTTTTAAATTATTACCTGATGCAATTGCACAAAAGCAAATCACGCCTTTAGCTTGGTATGCTACTGCGAGTACCTTAAGAAGTGGTTGGGCATTTGGACAAGCCTATTTACAGGACGGAGTAGCAGCCTTTGAAACTAACGTCGGTAAGGGAAAATTGACTGTTTTTGGTCCAGAAATCACTTTTAGGGCGCAAACACATGGAAATTTCAAATTATTATTTAATCAATTGTATAAATAGATCTAATTCTATCTAACAAAGTATAATAAACTTAAATACCTGTAAATCAATGATTTACAGGTATTTTTATGTAAAATTATATTAGTTAAAGCATAACCATGTAACAACTACACGACTAAACTACTTAAATTCTAAGAATTCAGCCAATTGGCATACCCCTTAAATCTTTATTATATAAGAAAATAGGCATAATTTTAAGGTGAAATTATAGCCAAATGCTATATTTTTTTAACAAAAGTTTACAATTTATGCAAAACAAAGGATTATGCACTTTACTTCTGTTGCTCTTTTTAGGAGTGTCAGTTGCAAATGCACAACAAAAATCAGTTTCAGGTAAGGTTATCAATTCAGATAACACCCCATTGTCAAATGTGTCGGTTGTTATTAAAGGAACAAAAACAGCTACAACCACTGATAACAATGGTACCTTTTCAATCAGCGTTGCTTCAAACCAATCATTAAGCTTTAGCTTGGTTGGTTATGATACAAAAGAGGTTAGGGTTGGAAATTCAACTTCGATCAATGTAAAATTATCGGCAGTGGATAACACTTTAGAAGATGTAGTTGTTACGGCAATGGATATTCGTCGTAATAAAAAAGAGTTAGGATATTCGGCTCAAAGTGTAAAAGGTCAGGAATTAGCGGAAACACAACGTAATAACTTAGTCAATAGTTTACAAGGTCGTATTGCGGGTTTAACGATTAATCCAACTTCGGGTTTAGCAGGTGCTAGTTCTCAAATTGTATTAAGAGGTTTTAACTCATTAGCATTAGACAACTCTCCATTATTTGTTGTGGATGGTATCATTATTGATAACCAATCTGTACAAGAAAATAATAGAAACACAGGTTATGCGGTTAAACCATCGGCTGCGAATGTGAGTACTGAAAACAGATCAAACGATTATACAAACCGTATTGCAGATATTAACCCGAACGATGTTGAGTCAGTAACGGTTTTGAAAGGACCAGAAGCAACCGCTTTATATGGTAGCCAAGCAAGTTCAGGAGCAATTGTTATTACCACTAAAAAAGGAACAAGTGTTGATGGTAAAATGAAAGTGACTTATGATAATAGTTTTAGAACTTCTGTTTATACAAGATATCCAAAAGTGATGACCGACTATGATGCAGGTCAGAATGGTATAGCAAGTGATGTGTTTACTTACTTTGGACAAAAATATACCGCTGATGTTCCCAAGTATGGTAACCTTAGGGCTTTTTTCCAACCGAGTAGTTCCATCACACATAATATTTCAGTAGAGCAAGGAACTGCGAAAAATTCAGTGCGTTTATCTGGATCATTTTTGGATGAAAATTCACCAGTGCCCAATAACAATTATAAAAAATATAATTTAAGAGTAGTAACCAATCATAAGATTGGTAAAACATTAGAAATCTCTCCAAGCTTTAGTATTATTAAAAGTGGCAATGACAAACCTTTAAGAGGGGTTAGTGGTTACTTAATGAGTTTAATGGCATGGCCCGAAGATGATAATGCAAAAAACTATATAACAGCCGATGGTTTGAAAAAGCCCTTGTTTGCAAGTAACCCGAATGGTGAGTTAGATAATCCTTATTTCAACGTTAACAAAAATAGAAGTAGAGATGAATTAACGAGGAGCATTGCAACATTAGCTGTTAACTATAATCCTACTAAGTGGTTATCAATTTCTGGTAGAATGGGTTATGATACTTATGCGCAAGATGGTTATACGAAGTGGGATTCCTCTTCTTACTTTTTAAGCAGGGCTCAAAAAGGTGCACAAGAAAACTATTATCGTAGATACTATGGCTATAACCATACAGTTACAGCGACTGCTAAAAAGAGCTTTGGTAAAATTAATACCCGCTTGATGATTGGTAATATGTGGCAGGATTATGAAACACAAACCAGGGCTATTTTTGGTAATGATATCAAAGATGCAAATGGCACGGATAGTACCAACACAAATCCTTTAACAAGAATTAGAAATAGTAATGCGAATCGTTTTGGATTACCTAATTACAATATTAGTCGTCAAGCTGCTTATTTTGGTGAATTTTCAATCAATTATGACACTAAAATATTCTTAACCTATTCTCATCGTTTTGAGGAATCTTCTATTTTCCCGGTTGCAAATCGTGCATATGATTATCCAGCAGGAAGTATGAGTGTAATTATGTCAGACATCTTCCCTGCAGTTAAAGACAAATTGAATTATTGGAAATTAAGAGGATCATTGGCGAGTACTGCGCGTTCAAGTGCGCCATATGCTAACCAAGCAATTTTGAATTTTAATACAGGAAATGGTGCTGGTTATTATTATGATTTTACCAACGCAAATCCTTATCTAACGCCAGAGCGTCAAAAAACATTTGAAATTGGTTCTGAATTTAGATTCAAAGGGAATCGTTTAAGTGCTGAGATTACTTATTATAAAACTGTGAACACGGATTTGATTGCTGAAAACTTTAGAGCAAGTTATGCCACTGGTTATGTATTAAATACGTTGAATGTGGGTGCGAATGAAAATACCGGTATTGAAATGGTACTTGATTATTTAGTAGTCAATAAAAAAGATTTCACCTGGAATACGCGCTTTAACTTTAATAGAATGCGCAATATGGTTACAGAATTACCTTTCAATGTTCCTGAGTTTTATATATCTGATACTTGGGTTTATGGTAATGCACGCGGAGGTTTAACAAGAGGTGGACCAACTACCACCATTACTTCACATGGTTATGCGAGAAATACTGCAGGTAAAGTATTAATTGATCCTGCAACGGGGCTCCCTTTAATTGATCCTAACTTTAGAGTAAGAGGAGATCGTAATCCTGACTTTAGTTTGGGATGGGTTAATAACATCACCTATAAAGATTTAAGAATTTCATTTTTATGGGATTTAAAAGTAGGTGGAGATGTGTTTAATGCAACTGAAATGTATTTAACAAGAATTGGAAAAAGCGAAAGAACTTCAGACAGATTAACACCAAGAGTAGTGACAGGTATTTTAAGAGATGGTTTAGAGAATTCTGCATTCCCTACTGCAAACAGTATTGCAATTGTTCCTTACTACCAACAAGCATATTATACTACAATGCCTGAAGAAGAGTTTATTCAAAAAGATGTGAATGCTTTTAGATTAAGAGATTTATCTTTTAATTATAATATTAAAAAATTCATGACAGAAGGTATTGCTAAGTATACTAAAACTTTCTCCGTGTTTTTAACCATTAATGATTTAATTCTTATCACCAACTATAAAGGAGCTGATCCTGCAGTAGGTGCAACTTCAGCGGGAAGTCGTGGAGTGAGTGCCTTTGGATTTGATTATGCAAATATGGGCGCTCCTGTAAGTTTTAACATGGGAATTAGAACCA
>CAJBLA010000149.1 GCA_903953815.1 uncultured Bacteroidota bacterium
AATGGGTGCCAAATACTATCTGAAAACAAACTTGTTTTAGTAAGAGACAATAGCGGCAATATCATCACTAATATTGTAGAAGGTTCTGCGAAGGATATTAATTTAAGAATAACTTCCACTGATTATATTGAAAATTTAATCAAAGGAAACACCTTTTATGTTTCATTTGGCAACTTACAAACCAACGATATTTCATTAGATGTATTGAACTCGATGGGTAACCGTGTAGCGTTTAAAAACAAACTTGTTAATCAAAGAACTCCGCAAAAAATTGACATTCCAAATTTAGTTACTGGCGTTTATTATATTAAAATATATGCCAACAACAAAGTTTATGTTCAACGAGTTTTTATTACTAATTAATTAAAATATAATAATATGGCACTAGAATGGGTGGAAGGTGTAATCACTAAAATTATTGATGAAACTCCAAATACGAAAAGATTTTACTTTGAAATATCAAGTTTAGAAAAATTTGATTTTATACCAGGTCAATTTGTAACGCTTGATTTACCAATTCATGAACAAAAAAATAAGCGTTGGAGAAGCTACTCTATTGCTTCAGAACCCAATGGCACCAATACTTTTGAGTTAGTTATTGTGCATTTAGAGGGTGGTCTTGGAACTACCTATTTATTTAATGAAGGTAAAGTAGGCACTAAAGTTACATTAAGAGGCCCGCAAGGTGTTTTCACTTTGCCTAAGAACTTTGAAAACGACGTTTACTTTATTTGTACTGGAACAGGTATCGCTCCTTTCCGTTCAATGATTCGCTATATACATGAACACAAAATTCCGCACAATAATATTCATTTAATTTTTGGCTGTCGAAAATTTGAAGATGGTCTATATATTGACGAATTAAAAGAATTAGAAAGCAAAGAACCAGGATTCCATTTTCACCCTTGCTATTCAAGAGAAACTGAAGTGCCGGTTGGTTCACATAAAGGATATGTGCATCCTGTGTACCAAGAATTATTGAAAGAGAACAAAGAAACAGCACATGTTTGGTTATGCGGTTGGAAAGCAATGATTGATGATGCACGCAAGAATATGACCGAACTTGGGTTAGATAAAAAACAAGTGCACTTTGAATCTTTCGGTTAATTGATTCTCACGCGTTTACTTCATAAATAAGGCCCCGAGTTTTTGCTTGGGGCCTTATTTTATAAATACCAAAATACTTCTACATTCAAAATACGAATTTTTCGACTCGCTAAAAACGCTCGCTCAAAATTGTATTTCTGAATTCCGAAGCAAAGCGAAATAATTATTTAAGCAGTCTAGCTGATATGCGCTAGCACTAATTCTCTTATTTTATTCATTGCAATACGTTCTTGCAACATACTATCGCGGTAGCGTATTGTCACGGTGCCATCTTCTTTGGTTTGATGATCAATAGTCACGCAGAAAGGCGTTCCAATGGCATCCTGACGACGATATCTTTTACCAATCGCATCTTTCTCTTCATAAAAGCAATGGAATGACTTTTTACATTCATCCATCAATTCTTTGGCTAATTCAGGTAAGCCGTCTTTCTTAGTTAAAGGAAGTATGGCTAATTTATTAGGCGCAACTTTCGCTGGCAAATGCAATACCACTCTTGAATCAGTAGTGCCATCTTCCTTAGTAATCGTTTCCTCCTCATAGGAATTGGCTAACAATAATAAAAACATTCTATCTAAACCAATAGACGTCTCAATTACGTATGGCACATAATGTTGGTTGATCTCCGTATCAAAATACTGCATCTTCTTTTTACTAAACTCTTGATGACGCGTTAAATCAAAATCGGTACGAGAGTGTATTCCTTCTACTTCCTTAAAGCCAAACGGAAATTCATATTCAATATCCAAAGCCGCATCGGCATAGTGTGCTAATTTAACATGGTCATGAAAACGATATTTTTCAGGCGCAATACCCAAACTTAAATGCCATTGCATTCTTTCATTTTTCCAATGCTCATACCATTCTTTTTGCGTACCCGGTTTAATGAAAAATTGCATTTCCATTTGCTCAAACTCACGCATTCTAAATATAAACTGACGTGCTACAATTTCATTTCTAAAAGCCTTACCCGTTTGTGCAATACCAAATGGAATTTTCATCCTGGCCGTTTTTTGCACATTTAAAAAGTTAACAAAAATACCTTGCGCCGTTTCTGGTCTTAAATAGATAGTGCTTGCTTCTTCTGCAACAGCACCAATTTCTGTAGAGAACATTAAATTAAACTGCCTTATCTCGGTCCAATTACTCGTGCCACTTACACTACAAGTAATTTTATTTTCTTCAATTAATTTTTTTAGCCCCTCAAAATCTTCCTTTGCCAACAAGGCATCCATATCGGCCAATAGCTTTTCAGCAGCTTCATTATTTCCTTTCGCAATTAAAGTATCCGCATGCCCTTCAATCAAATGATCAACACGGTATCTTTTTTTACTTTCTTTGTTGTCAATTAATGGATCGCTAAAACTATCCACATGTCCACTCGCTTTCCAAGTGGTGGGATGCATAAAAATAGCAGCATCAATACCCACAATATTCTCATGCATTTGCGTCATGCTATTCCACCAATAGTCACGAATATTTTTTTTCAATTGCGCACCGTAGGGGCCGTAATCATAGACTGCGCTCAACCCATCATAGATTTCACTACTTGGGAAAACAAAACCATATTCTTTGGCGTGCGAAATAATCGCTTGTAATGTATTGTCTGGTTGTACCTTACTCATAGGTTGCAAATATACTACGAGATTGTATTATCGATGTAATTTTTCGTTGTTTTGATGGCGAGACCCGTCCCTTTGTGTTTTCTTTTGTATGTTTTTCTCCAAAGCTGTGGCCAAATCGATGCCCGTTTGATTGGCTAAACAAATCAACACAAATAAAACGTCTGCCATTTCATCGGCCAATAATACTTCCTCTTCTTTATTTTTAAAGGACTGGTCCCCAAATTTACGCACCATAATTCTAGACAACTCACCTACCTCTTCCATTAAAATTCCCAAATTAGTGAGTTCACTAAAATACTTTACGCCGACTGTTTTTATCCATTGATCCACTTGCTCCTGTGCTTGTTGAATGGTGGTTGTATTTGACATAGTATAATTTACTTTTTTATTAATTAAACCCCAACTCGGTTGGATTTATTCTTTATTTTTTGAATCTATTGTTATAGTGACTGGTCCATCATTAATGAGTGCCACTTTCATATCTGCCCCAAATTTGCCTGTTTGTATGGAGGTTCCCAAATCCTTTTGTAATTGTTGTATCATGCCCTCGTATAATGGAATCGAAGCCTCCGGTTTAGCAGCTGAAATATAGGAAGGGCGATTGCCTTTTTTGGTGGAGGCATGTAAAGTAAATTGGCTTACCAATAGAATTGCGCCACCCACTTCAAGTAGGCTTTTATTCATGACCCCATTTTCGTCATCAAAAATGCGCATATGAATAATTTTATTGGAGAGCCATTCAATATCAGCGTTATCATCTTCATTTACAATTCCCACCAAAACCATTAAACCCCGTTGAATTTGGCCAATTATTGTGCCCTCCACTGTGACGCTCGCTTCCGAAACCCGTTGAATTACCGCTCTCATGTATTGCTGTTTTGCACCATGAAGATAAACAAAACTATTTTCACTAATTTAGCTGTAATTTCAAGCCCTTGAGTAGTATTAAAAAATTAGTAAGTCAAACCGCCTGGTATGGGCTTAGCTCCATTGCAGCTAGGTTTATCAGTTATTTGCTGGTACCCTACCTTACCTATAAGTTTACCGAATCGGCTTACGGCGAAATGTCGATTGTTTACTCCTTTATCCCCTTTTTAAATGTCATTGTGACGCATGGCATGGAAACGGCTTATTTCCGATTTGGCACCAAGGAAAATGAAGAAAAAATTTACCACACCAGTAGTTTTTCCATGTTGATGGTGACTGCGGTTGTATTAATGGGACTTATTTATTGGAGCGCTCCTATTGCCCAACTTTTGCAAATCACTTCACATCCCGAATACATTACATTAATGGCATGGGTTGTAGGATTAGATGCACTTACCACCATTCCTTTTTCAAGATTACGCTTACAAGAAAAACCTAAAAAGTTTGCTTTTGTTAAAATAGGCGGTATTGTTTTGAATATAG
>CAJBLA010000150.1 GCA_903953815.1 uncultured Bacteroidota bacterium
ATCTGGAGTAGTCATAGCAAGAAAAGTATAATTATAACTCCTTTATATCTGATGAATTAGGTGGTTTGAGATGAGTTTGAATTAAGTTAGAACTCACCGTCCGGTCCGCAAAAGCCCTTAACTTTCAATGAGTTAGGGGCTTTTTAATTTAGCAGCGTTTTTAAGCATTGTTATAAATAAAAGGGCACATTTAAAAATGAGCCCTTTTATGATCCCTATTAGGATTACTTTTTCGAGGGAGTTTCTTGCACTAATTGAGCTTTCACTTGAGTAAGTATCTCCGCTTGTAAGCTATCAATAGACTTAGTCACATATACCACTTCCTGATGCGACAAATTGCTATTATCTACAATTTGACGAATTACAGATAACTTTTGATAATGTTTGTTAATTTCAGTTTCAGAGAACTTTAAAGTAAATGTTTTCTCTGCAGCAAATGCGGTTAAGGCCATTACGCCCATGCCGATAAAAATACCTTTTACTAAGTTGTTATTCTTTCTCATCTTTAAAATTATTTTTTAGCTGGTGTAGCAGCCATTATACTGTCTAATTTATAACTTTTATTGATGTCAGTTTGTAAACTGTCAATCGCAAAAATTAAGGCTTTTGCTTGTGCATGTGGTAAATTACTTTGATCAATTACGCCTTTTATGTTGTTTAAATTTTGCCAATGAAAATTCATTTGATCTTCTGAAAATTTAATAGTTACCGCTTTTTCTATCGTGAAAGATAAAAGAGCAAAAGCACCTGCTACGATTGTAAATTGTTTGATTTTGTTTTTCATTTTTTTGATTTTATTTATTTAAAAAATTATTGAATTACTTGATAATACCATTTATAAGTTGTTTTTGATACTAATGGGGTTGCGTTCGTGTTTAGCGTGAAATCAGTGCTTGTATTGCTACCCACAAATACTGTAGACGTCCCCATTAAGCTTGCCGTAGCCGCATTGCCTGGGGTAATAATCACCACTGGTGCAGTTCCATAAGCAGTGCTATATTGAATTGTAGCTAATACTGCATTTGCTGTTGGCATTTCGCCAGTAGCCACTTCAATTACACCACTCATATCCGTACCTGTAATTTTCACTGAAGGACTATTACCTGCTCCAGTAGTAGCTTGAATACCAGGAGTTGATGAATTACCTTTCAAATGTTTTACAGATAAGCTTTCACCAACAGTTACATTTGCTGTTGTTATAACTTCTTTCACATTCGCATTTCCTAAGGTTAATTGTGTTGGAGTTGCGTAACTTAATTTAGTGTTTAAGTCAGCTTGTGTTTTAGTATTTAATGCATTTAATTCTTGGATAGATTTAGCTAAGATTGGAATTAAGTTTTGATATTTCAATCCTAAAAATTCTCCCTTTTCTAAATCACCTTCGATACCATTTACAACAGATGGTAAAATTTGTTTTACTTCTTGTGCAATAAACCCTATTTCATTTTCATTGCTTGAAATTAACTTGTAATCAACTGGTCTTAATTGTAACACTTCTTTTAAACCAAATGAGGTATTTACAATATCTTTCTTAATTCTTCTATCCGAACCCGTAGTCACTGCACCTCCAACCCAAAGCGCACCAGTAATACCTGCACCACCTGTAACTTGTAGAGCTCCGGTCGCTGTACTCGTTGACGTAGTCCCATTCACTGTCTTCAACACTCCACTCGTATTCACTAGAGTAACACTCGTATTGCCCAACTGTATCATATTATTCTGATTCACAAACGCCTGATAACCTATCGCAGTTGAGTTCGCTACCGTATTCACTGTACTATAAGTATACGTTCCTAAAAACGTATTATTATATCCCGTCGTAAGTGGCGTACTATACGTTCCAGCTTGATAACCTATCGCCGTATTAAAGCCCTGGTTACTATTCGTACCCGCTGTCTCCGCATTACGCAACGCCTCATATCCCACCGCTGTATTATAGTTCGATAAGTTATTCAACGACAATGCAGATTGACCTATCGCAACGTTTTGACCCCCAGTTGAATTCGTCTTCAACGTCTGATATCCCAACGCCGTATTACTTGCACCACTCGTATTAACAAAAATGGATTGATAACCTATCGCCGTATTATACAAACCTGTATTACTTGTTATTGTAGTGGATCCCTTCAACGACTGATAAC
>CAJBLA010000151.1 GCA_903953815.1 uncultured Bacteroidota bacterium
CCCCCTTCTTCATTATCTGCAAATCCACCTAATTCATAATTACCTCTAATATAAGTATGACCAGGATTTTTACCTGTCATCAACATACAACGGGATGGCGCACATACTGGCGCACTGCTATAATGTTGGGTAAAGCGCATACCTTCTCTGGCCATTTGATCCAAGTAGGGCGTTTTAATTTTCTTTTGTCCGTAGGAACCTAATTCTCCATATCCCAAATCATCTGCATAAATATATATGATATTAGGTTTGGCTTTTTTTTGCTGTCCTTGTGTGAAGGAAAATATAAATAAACAAAACGAAGTAACGACTATTTGTAAAAAATATTTTTTCAAAGTATTGCTATTTAAATTTCTTCCATTTAAAATAAATTCACGTAAAAATCTTATAAATTATTTTTCTTCAGTTGCTCCACGGCATAATTAGCAGCACGTGCAGTTAAAGCCATAAAAGTGAGTGATGGATTTTGGGTACCCGTACTAACCATACAAGCGCCATCCGTCACAAACACATTTTTACAATGGTGCATTTGATTCCATTCATTCAATAAAGAAGTTTCAGGATCCTTGCCCATACGAACACCCCCCATTTCATGTATATCTAAGCCTGGATTTTGTTTGGTATCCCAGGAATGGATATCCTTACAACCTGCCGCATCTAACAATTCACCACCTGTTTGTAAAAAATCTTTTAATAATAGTTCATCATTGGCATCATAGTCGATACTTGTAATTAATTGCGGGATGCCCCATGCATCTTTTTTATCTGCACTTAATCGAACATGATTGGTTTTTTTAGGGACAGTTTCCCCTTGCATCATCATGGAAACATGCCATCCACCTAATTCAGTCGCTTGGTCCTTAAATTCAGCGCCAACACCTTGTGCAGAAGCAAGCCCACGACCTGCCCCAAAAAATACCATATAGCCTCTTTGAAAATCAGTTTCTTGTTTGTGTACATTTCTAAAATTAGGCATCATGGGTTGTGTAGGACGACGACCATAATAATATTTATCCAAGGGTCCATCAATATTTGCAGCTAATCCCCCACGATAATTATGAAATGCTACATACTTTCCTAACAAACCATTGTCATTTCCTAAACCATTGGGGAATCGTTTTGAAGTGGAGTTCAATAAAATTAAATTAGTATTGAGTGTGGCAGCATTTAAAAAAATAATTTTCGCATAATACTCCGTTACTTTTTTTGTTTCACTATCAATCACTCTTACGCCTGATGCTTTTTGACTTGCTTCATCATAAATAATTGAATGCACCACTGAATTCACTTGCAATGTTAAATTTCCTGTTTTTTGTGCCCAAGGAATCGTAGATGCGTTTGAACTAAAATAACCTCCGAAAGGACAGCCTCTTTCACATAAGGACCTTGCTTGACACTGCTGCCTACCCTGTTCAATATGTATGGGTTGTGGTACAGTTAAATGCGCACAACGCCCTTGTATGACGTGACGATTCTTAAATTTTTTATTGATACTGACCTGCATATCTTTTTCAACACAGTTCATTTCCCATGCAGGTAAAAAAGAACCATCCGGCAAGGTTTCTAACTTATCATAATTGCCACTAATCCCTGCAAATATTTCCACATGGGTATACCAAGGTGCTAATTCATTGTAAGTGATGGGCCAATTTCCAAAACCATCGCGCGCAGGTCCTTCAAAATCAAATTTACTCCAACGTTGTGTTTGCCTTGCCCACAATAAGGATTTGCCACCTACTTGATAGCCTCTGATCCAATCATAGGGCTTCTCTTGTATATATGGATGCTCCGCATCTTTAACAAAAAAGTGTTCCGATGTTTCATTATATGCATAACACTTACTTACCACAGGATTGTCCTTGGTTAATGCATTTGTTTTTTTACCTCGATGGGAAAAATCCCAAGGATTTTTTGTTGCTGTTGGATAATCTTTTAAATGTACCACATCACGACCTCGTTCAAGCACCAAGGTTTTTAATCCTTTCTCACATAATTCTTTTGCGGCCCAGCCACCACTTATTCCAGATCCAATAACAATGGCATCATAGGTATTTGCATTTGTTGACATAGGATATTTTTTACCTGTTATTTTAATAAATTTTCGACGTATGTTTCTATGTTAAAATATATAAAGATTATACTTAAAGTTAATACACTTATTCATTGTTCGCAAAAGGAAACTGGATAAATTTTCCAAGTATTACGCACCACCCTAAACGAAAAAGCCTCCTTCCGATTTCTCGGAAGGAGGCTTTTAATATATTACCTTAAACTTGGTTAGAAGTTTGTAGCAACACCAGTATCCCACCACAAACGAGTTGCGATATCATCTTTCGCACCAGCACCCATTGTAGCAACGGCAGCAGCAACACCAGCAGTGTTACCTGTTCTTTCACCGTTGATGAATGGCATTCTCTTAATCCACTCTTTTGCAGGAATAACTCCCCAATCAGGGCTAGAATCATTCTTAGCTACATTAGGAATCTTAGGGTATCCAGTTCTTCTGAAATCAACCCATGCTTCCATAGTATTAGTGAATGTGTTGATATACTTTTGAGTAAGTATTTTTTCTAATTTCAACTCATTATTATCAGCATCATTCCATGCTACAGTAATTGTTGAAGCAGCTTTATTGCTATTACGTGCATCCTTAGGATCTACATAATCAATTGGCTTACTTGTCGCATCAGCTAAATAAGCATCAACGCCACCTGCTCCCCAATCTTCGAATGATAATTTAACACCATTCTCGTAGTTTGTTTTTGCACTACCAGCACCAGCCCAACCTCTTAAAGCAGCTTCTGCTTTTAAGAATGCAACTTCAGATGCAGTAAATCCACGTCTTGTTTGTGCATTGTTAAAGTCGTTAGAAACTTTAGAGTAAGGTACTTTATCTGCTTTTGCTTCACAATATGCACCATTACGGATTCCTTTGTAAGGAACTGTAGGATGATCAGCATATAATGCAGGATCTGTTACTGGTGAATAGAATTTTGATATACGATTATCTTTCAATCCAACTAAAAATGATTCCATAACGCTACCCATACGAGTATCATCCCATTGGAAACAAATTTGTGCTACTGGCATAATATTACCATTCAATGAAACTAAGAAGTTTTCAGCATTTGTGTTTATTAAGCCAGCTGGATCAGCCATTGCTTTTTCACCTTGTGTTTTAGCAACACTTGGAGAAACTTTAGACAAACGAATCGCTAATCTTAATCTCATAGAATTCACCAATTTTTGCCAAGCAGGAATACTTCCTTTGTAGCTAGGGTCAAACTTAGCAAAACCTGCATAAGTTTTATTAGCAGCAAAATCAGCTTGGATTGAATCTAATTGTAAGAAGAAAGTATTGTACAAATCAGACTCTTTATCATAATTGATAACTGGAGTAGTTGCACCATAGTTTGAATAGATTACTGGTCCATGATAAGCCGATGTTTTAGACATTGACATTACACGTATTAATTTTGCCCATGTTGCAAATAATGGCAAATTGTTTTCTCCAGCTAATCTAATTACTTGTCTTGAAGGTGACATTACACTATTATATGAGCGACCCCAATAGGAGTTCCATCTAATATAATAAGTAGTATTGTTTACATTACCAACAAATGGCGTAGGCGTATTCATATACCCCATCCAAGAATCATGTAAAAGATCCTCTTCAATTTGACCTCCGAAAAGGTTTAACAACATACCTGAGAAAGGCGAACCTACCAGGTTAAAGTCTTGCTTAAGTAGCTGATCAGAAATTTGATTGGGATTTTGGTTTGTACTTTCGAAATCTTTAGTACAAGACACCATAGCAATCAACATTAATGACGCAATTAGTATTTTTTTCATAATAAAATAATTTTGTTTTTTTAGAAAGTTAACTTGATGTTAAATCCAACTGATCTTGTAGAAGGCATGCTGAATACATCATTTGATTGCATTCCATTTCCAGTACTCATAGATTGTTCAGGATCAAATGGTGCTTCCTTAAAGAAGAAGAATAAGTTTCTTCCTACTAAAGAGAATGAAGCAGCTTTGATTGGTAAGCTAGCATTTTTAACTTTTAAAGTATAACCTAAAGCTAATTGACCTAATCTAACGTTAGTTCTAGAAAACACATACGGTTCCATAATACCATTTCTATCTCCAATCGCTGAATAATAAAGCGCTGGATCAATTGATGTTACTGCGGTACCTGTACTTGAAATTGCATTAATTGGAATTGTTGCACCTGCTCTTGCATCAGCAGTTCTTTGGCTTACACCATAAGAATCTAAGAATGCTTCAGTTTTAGAGAAAGCTACACCACCAAACTTACCATTGATAAGGATGCTAGCGAAGAAATCTTTGTAAGTGAAATTGTTATTCCAACCTGCAATTAAATCAGGATTCACGTTACCCACTTTTGTACTTGTTGCAGCTTTTGTTGGAACACCAGCAGCACTCAAGATAATTTGACCACCTGCATTTCTTGCAAATTTAAAAATATACAAATCAAGAAATGAACCCCCTGCTTTAATAATTGATTCAAAACCTTCATCATTACCACCAACTTGGTAGTTAGGATTAGAAGCGATTAACTCAACAATTTCATTTTGGTTTTTAGATAAGTTAACATTTGTTTTCCAATTAAAATTATTAGTTCTAATAGGTTCAGCATCGATGGTAACCTCAAAACCTTTGTTAACGATTTTTCCAGCGTTAACATAGTAAGAAGAAAAACCTGATCCAGAAGGAGCAGCTAATGATAA
>CAJBLA010000152.1 GCA_903953815.1 uncultured Bacteroidota bacterium
GGCAATTTTTTGACTGAGTAACATTACTTGTTCCTGATAAACTGTAATACCATAAGTATCCGCTAATATTTCTTCCATCACAGGCAAATCATACTTGATTAATTCTCGCCCGTGTTTACGTTCAATGAAATTAGGAATATATGCCATCGGGCCTGGGCGGTACAAGGCATTCATCGCAATTAAATCGGCAAATTTATCCGGTTTTAAATCACGTAAATGTTTTTGCATGCCCACACTTTCAAACTGGAAAGTAGCATTGGTTTCACCGCGTTGGTATAAATTAAAAGTTTTTGCATCATCCAATGGAATTAAATCCAAATCAATTACAATCCCATGATTTTGTTTGATTAATTCCAATGCGGTTTTTAAAATGGAGAGGGTCTTTAAACCCAAGAAGTCCATTTTTAATACGCCTGCTTCTTCAATCACACTTCCTTCAATTTGGGTAACCCACAAAGTAGAATCTTTGGCAGTAGCCACTGGCATGATTTCAGTTAAATCACTAGGGGCAATGATGATACCTGCTGCGTGAATACCTGTATTTCGGATAGATCCTTCTAATCTTTCTGCTTCATGTAAAACGGCAGCACGCAAATCATTCCCTTTATATATTTCTCTTAACTTTTTTACATTGTCAATATCTTCTGGTTGATAGCCTTCTCTTTCTGCTAATGATTTTTCACCTTCCTTCACCGTTAGTGGTGCGTGTAAACATCTATTTAATTCAGTGCCTGGTTTATCAGGAACTAATTTGGCTAATAAGTTACTTTCTGATAAAGGCAAATCCATTACACGGGCAACATCTTTAATACTACTTTTCGCAGCCATGGTACCATAGGTAACAATTTGTGCTACTTGTTCTTTGCCATATTTATCAACCACATAGTCAATTACTTTTTGACGACCTTCATCGTCAAAGTCCGTATCAATATCGGGCATGCTCTTACGATCAGGATTTAAGAAACGCTCAAATAGTAATTGGTATTTAATTGGATCAATATTGGTGATACCAATACAATAGGCCACCACGCTACCTGCAGCAGAACCACGACCGGGACCTACAAAAACCCCCATGTTTCGACCTGCTTGTATAAAATCACTAACAATTAAAAAATAACCCGCAAAGCCCATCGTACGAATGGTGAATAATTCAAAATCAATTCGCTCTTGTAATTCGGTGGTAATTTCAGGGTATCTTTTATTTGCACCTTCCCAGGTCAAATGTTTTAATAATTCCCACTGGTTCATATTGGCTTCCTTGTGAATCTGAAATTCCTTTGGAATAGGGAAGGCGGGAAGTAAAATATCTTTTTTCAAGTTCAACACATCTACCTTGTCAACAATCGCATTGGTATTATCAATGGATTCAGGTAAGTCACTAAACAAGGCAGACATTTGCGCCTGTGTTTTAAAATAAAATTCGTTATTCGGAAATTTGAATCTTCTGTTTTTAATTTGAATCTCATCATTCACAAAATCATCAAATCCTGGGGTGGATTGTTTTTCACCCGTATTGATACATAGTAAAATATCGTGTGCATTAGCATCATCTTCATTAATGTAATGACTATCATTCGTTGCAATAACTGGAACTTTGTATTTTTTTGCAAATTGTAAAAGGCGGTCATTAATTATTTGTTGTTCCGGAATTTGATGTCTTTGAATTTCAATATAATAATCCTCACCAAAAATATCCAACCACCATTTAAATTCTTTTTCCGCTGCGGCTTCATCACTTTTTAATATGGCTTGGGGAACATGTGCACCAATACAACAGGTAGTAGCGATCAATCCTTCATGGTATTTTTCAATTAATGATTTATCAATACGTGGGTACTTACTGTACATCCCTTCAATGTATCCAAGCGAAGTAAGTTTGATTAAATTTTGATAACCAATCGCATTCTTTGCTAACAGAACTTGGTGATAACGATTGTCCTTTAATTCCTTGGTGAAGTTTTTGATATGCCTATCCTTAACCACATAAAATTCACAACCAACAATGGGTTTTACAATTGGGGCTAATATATCTTTACCATCAGCGTCTTTTCCAATGACTTTTGTTTTTTTCCATGCCTGGCTAACAAACTTAAATGCCCCAAACATATTACCATGATCCGTAATGGCAAGTGCTGGCATGTTATCACCCATTGCTTTTTCATATAATCCTTCAATAGAGGCAGCACCATCCAAAAGTGAATATTGGGTATGAACATGTAAATGTGAAAATGTAGGCATCTTGGAATAGGTGTAAGTGTACAAATATCGTAAAATTAAGGGGTATAAATGGGCTTAATTTTCCACAAATAAATCGTTAAAAACAGACTAAAATTCCCTTTTTACACCTACAAACATTAACTTGCCTGTCTATGGGGATACAAAATTTATATAGGGGTGTTCATTTATTTGGATTACTTATTTTATTGGCTAGCTGTAGTACCCTTAAAAACTTATCCTTTCCAATCAAAACAGGAAAGCAAATCGTAATTTCTGATACTAAGAAAACGCCAAGAACCATGGAATTTTTGGAAGATATCTCGGTGACCCCTGGAAAAATTACCATCAATAACGCCTCTAATGCTGTTGAAACTGAAAAGCCAGCGGTTATTAATAAAAATTATGAATTGATGCCCGTGAATTTGTCTGATATAGAAAAGGCAAATTGGCTACAAATTAAATATTCCCTGAAAATGGATATTGCGGTGGAAGAAATTAAAAACATTCCATTACTGCAAAAAATAGATGAATGGTGGGGTACACCTTATGTTTTGGGCGGTAATTCCAAAAATGGGGTGGATTGTTCCTATTTCACCTTGGATGTAATGCGTGATATTTATAAAGTTAATTTAAAACGCACTGCAGCTGAACAGTATGAGCAAAGTGTAAAAATTGAATGGAATAATTTAAAGGAAGGAGACTTAATATTTTTTAAAACCGAAGGACGTCGCCGCATTTCCCATGTGGGTATTTATTTAGCCAATAATAAATTTGCACATGCAAGTACAAGCCAAGGAGTAACGATTGGTGATTTAACTGATCCTTATTGGCAAAGAAGGTTATATAGTTTAGGCAGAACTAGCCCACAATAATATTATCGATTATTGTTTCTTAGTTTTCTATGGACGTGTTCACGTAATATAATCTGTTGATGAGTTTTACAAAATCCTTAATATCAAAATCTGGTTGGGTAATTAATTTCTTTTGTGGAATATAATCCATGGGACTTAATTGGTATTTTTTTCCTTTGTAGTTTAATGCTAGGGGCAAATTAAAACCAACAACACAATTTTTCCATTGGTAGGTCAATATTTTTTCTTTCTCATCATATTGGTAAATAAAGGAAGGAATTTGCGTGTTTCTTAAATATTGGTCAAATATTTTAGTAAAGTTGTAACCGGCAGATTTGGAAATAAAATTCTCAATGTCAACACTGTTCACTGTTTTATGATAGTATTGTTTGTTTAAATTGATTAAAATTTGTCGGAACAAGGAATCATTGTCCATGGAATGCCTTATGGTATGAATTAGATTAGACCCTTTATTATACATGTCCCCATCACTTTGTTCATTCACGCCGTAATGTGCAATAATGGGTTTGTTATTTTGTATACCTCGTCTAATTCCAAAGTTATAATCATTACCTGCTTCAATACCATAATAGTATTCGGTCATTAAGGTTTCCGTATAATTTGTAAATCCTTCGTGCACCCACATGTCAGCAATATCATTGGTGGTAATATTATTGGCAAACCACTCATGTCCACTTTCATGTACAATGATAAAATCCCATTTTAAACCCCAGCCAGTACCTGATAAGTCACGTCCTAAATAACCATTGGCAAATTTATTACCATAGGCGACTGCAGATTGATGCTCCATACCTAAATGGGGTGATTGCACTAATTGATAGCCATCCTCATAAAATGGGTATGGCCCCAACCAATATTCAAATGCTTTCAACATTTGAGGTACTTGTGTAAATTGGGCTTTTGCTTTGGTGGAATCTTGCTTTAATACCCAATAGTGTAAATCTAAATTCCCTTTTAAGCCACTATACTTTTCACTCCAACCCATATAATCGCCGATATAGGGGATGATGTTATAATTGTTTATTGGATTTTTAACTTCCCAAGTATAGGTCGCAAGCTGATTATTGCTTTCTTTTTTTATCATTCGGCCATTTCCTATTGCCATTAATGTATCTGGAACAATCATAGTTAAACTAGCACCTTGGTCTGGTTCATCAGATTGGTGATCCTTACAAGGATACCAAATAGACGCACCCAATCCTTGACATGCTGCAGACATCCATGGTTTACCATTGGCATCTTTTTTCCAAATCCAGCCACCGTCCCAAGGTGGGCGAACAGCTTCAACAGGAATGCCGTGGTAGTAAATGACTATTTTAAAATTTGTATTTACATTTAATTTTTCATTGAAGTTGGCAATGGCTACATTCAAGTTTCTTGAAAAGGAAAGGGGTTTACCTGACTTTGTATTAGGGGCAATATAAATGATACTATCAATGATTAAGGGTTGTTGTAAATCAATTTGTATGTGATTTGCAGGCTTTACCACTTTTGCTGTCCAACTTACTTGTCCAATGATGGATTTAGTTTCAAAGGTTGGTTTGACCGTAATGTCATAATGTTGAATATCAAACCAATCACGATGTTCATTTAAACTTCCTCTTAAAGTATCCTGTAAATTAAATACGGGTTGACTTTTTAAAGCCAATGAAAAAAAGGACAGTAAAACAATGCATAAAGTATTTTTCATATAGGTGCTTTAATTAGTCGTAATTAATAAACAAGTAATGATGTGATTGTGATATTATTCTTTGATCAGTTTATCAGCAAATACTTTTTCAAATTTCTCCAACTTAGGACCAATCACATATCTGCAATATCCTTGATTTTTATTATTGTTATAATAGTTTTGATGATAGTTTTCGGCAGCATAAAACTTTTCGAATGCTTCAACGGTTGTGACAATGGGATTTGGCCAAGCTTTAGCAGCGTTCAATTCATTGATATATTTTTTAGCTAAATCTTCCTGTTGTTTGTTGTGAAAAAATACCACGCTACGATATTGTGGCCCAATATCATTTCCTTGTTGGTTTAAGGTGGTAGGGTCGTGCGTTTTCCAAAAAACGGATAATATTTCGTCTAAACTAATCTTCGTGGTGTCAAATAATACCTGACATACTTCAGCATGTCCGGTGGTTTTATCACAAACCTGCTCATAGGTAGGGTTGTCAACAAAGCCACCACTATAGCCACTGGTTACTTTAACTACTCCTTTTAAACGTTGAAAAAAGGCTTCGGTA
>CAJBLA010000153.1 GCA_903953815.1 uncultured Bacteroidota bacterium
AATTTTTAAATTATGAAATTATTGTGTCCTATTTTAATTTTATTGAAAAATGTATTTGTATTTCATCACCTGTTTTTATTGTTCCAAATGCAAAAGAAGGTGCTTCGATATCATAGTCTGACATTTTAATAGATTTAACCCCATAACTTGTAAAACTTTTTTCTGAAGGGTTATATTTAATTGTAGCTATTAAATCTGTTGTTCTTTTTTTACCCGAAACCATCATTTGCCCCATTCCTTTAAACTGATAGGTAGTGGCATCCACTGGTGTTACCGTAGCCGAAGTGAGTACAAAACTTATTATTGGAAAACTGGTAACTTTTAATGATTTATATGCAATTTTATCCATCAATACCCCTTTGGTACTTTTCAATGTTTCAGCACTAGCTGAAAACGATAAAGACGCTACTCCAACTAATTTTTCATTTGTTAGGGTCATAATGGCTTCCGCTTTACCTTGCTCTGAATTCATGGTCCAATCATGCATGGTTGAGGTGCCGTCAATCTTTATTGAACCGTTGGATGAAGCAACTTTTAATTGACTATGGCTAATAAATGGGATTAGTGTGAGTATAGACAGCAATACAAGAAAAAGTGATTTATGTAATTTCATAGCTAATATTTTGATTAAATAATGACCATGACTGGCCTTAATTTGAACACAAAACTATTTGCTAAAATGAAAGTAAAACATGAGTTACATCAACCATTTAGATGACATAAGTCATTCCCACAATAAATTTTGTTCGTCTATAAATTATAACAATTGGGGATTCGACAACTTACTATTTGCCGATACAGAATTTGGAAAAAATAAAATCCAATTGATCTTCGCTGGTAATTTCACCAGTAATAGTGCCTAAATAATGTAGGGCTTGTCGAATATCTAATGCGAGTAAATCGCCAGTAACATTTTGTATTAAACCAGTTTCTACATCATTCAATGCAAGTAATAATTTTTTCAAGGAACTTACATGTCGCGCATTCGTAATAATTGTACCTTCTTTTTTTAATTGATCCCCTACCACTTTTTGCGTGATGGCTTGCGTTAATGCATTAATATTATTTTTATCTTTTGCGGAAATGAAAATAATATTATTAAAATTATTTAGCGCATCTCCTGTATTCAAATCCATTTTATTTCCCACTAAAATAATTTTATCTAAACCAATCTCTTCCTCCCAAGTATGAATTTGTTCCCGACTTGTGGTGTTTACATCAAACAAAGCAATCACAATATCTGCTTGAATTATTTTTTCCTTACTCTTATCAATACCCATCTGTTCAATCACATCGCCAGTCTGCTGCCTGATACCAGCAGTATCAATTAACTTATACAATACGCCATCTATATTTAATAGCTCTTCCACAGTATCCCTGGTGGTTCCTGGAATTTCACTTACCAAGGCTCTTTGCTCATTCAATAAGGTGTTTAACAAAGTAGATTTTCCTGCATTGGGTTTCCCAACAATGGCTACTTGCACCCCGTTCTTAATTACATTCCCTAATTTAAAGGACTCCAACAGAATACTTGTTTTCAATTGTAATTGTTGCACTAAAACTTCCAACTCTTTTTTATTTGCAAAAGCAACATCTTCCTGTGAAAAATCAAGTTCTAATTCAATCAACGCAGAAAATTTAATTAATTTTTCACGCATCAGTTTTAAATCATCTGAGAATCCGCCCTTTAAATTATACAAAGCTGCTTGACGAGATGCTTCAGTATTACTCGCAATTAAATCAGCCACCGCTTCTGCTTGTGTCAAATCTAATTTAGCATTCAAAAAAGCCCTTTGCGTAAATTCACCAGGTTTTGCAAGTCGCGCTCCCTCCTGTATCATTAATTGCAATAAACTATCTTGAATAAAAGGGGAGCCATGACAGGAAATTTCAACCACCTCCTCTCCTGTATATGATTTTGGTGCGCGATATAAGGTGACTACTACTTCATCAACCACGATATTTTCAAATTCAATTTTTCCAAAATGAACCGTATGTGTTTTTTGTAGCAGTAAGTTTTTCTTTGGAAATACGCTATTGACAATATCAATTGCGCGCGCGCCACTTAATCTTATTACTGCAATAGCGCCAATGCCAGGCGCAGTAGCCAAGGCAACAATCGTATCATTCCAATTACTTATATTTTCGCGCATATGCAAAGGTAACTTTTTGGCGTTTATTTCACCCTCAAATAATGCTAGCTGCTCATAATTAATTACAGGGCAAAAAAAATCCTTCTCGATCAGCTCGAGAAGGATTTTATATTTTTTTATTCGCCTGAATTAGTCTTCTGAAACCATGAAAACAATGGCTTGACGATGGCGGTAAATTACATTACGACCATTTTGTACAGCTGGTTTCCATTTTGGACCTCTTTGGATTACACGAACGGCTTCATCTTTTGTACCATATCCTGGATCATTTTCTGCTTTTACTTCAGAAATTGCACCATCTTTTGCTACGATAAAAGATACGACCACACTATATTTTCCAGTAGGGGCACCATTTTCAACTGGCAAATCCCTATTTAAAGTTCTTTCCAAATAACGAATCCAACCTTGTTGTCCGCCTGGAAATTCAGCAGGTATTTGTACTACGGTGAAAATTTTATTTTCATCGTCATCCTTTGGTGCTTCCACGATAGCAGTGCTTTCAACTGGAGCAACCACGCCTTCATCCTTAGTTCCCTCTTGGTTAAATGTACCAATTTTGGTATCCTCTAATTTCTCTACTTCCTTAATTTCATCTTCTTCCTTCACTTCCTCGTCTTTTACAATCTTAGGTGGCGTGAATTTAGTGACTTCCACTTTAGGAGGTTCTTGTTTAGGTGGCGGTGGCGGCGGTGGTTCAGGTTTTTTTTCGTCCTGAACGTTTTCTAATGAAAGATCCACGGCAATCACTTCAGCTTGTTTTTTCTTGATAGAATTTGATAATATAGCACCAACAGAAAGTAGCAAAGTAAGCGCCAACATACCAATTATTCCTGCCTTGATACGTTGATTATATGTTTTGCGAAGTTCGTAAGCACCATATTCCTTATTTCTACCTTCAAAAACCAGGTCAAGAAAATCGGCGGTTAATATTTTATTTATATCCATTTTTAATGCTTTTAATTGCTTGTAGGAGATTGTGAAGTCTTATCAGAAATAGAAACTAGTTGCGCCTCACCTTCTGAAATATCTACTAATGCATATTTTTTAACTACATTAATAGCCATCTCATCCAAAATATCCACTACATTTTGATAATTGCAGTCGGCACTAGGTTTGATAACTACAACGAAATCTTTTTCTGGATTTTCAGCGTCTCTAGAACGGCTTATAACATCTGCCTTCTTTTTTAATATAATTTCACGAATTGAATTTTCTCCATTATATGATGCAGACAAAAAATTGGAACCATCTGGTTTTAATTGCCCTTCATAATAATAAATATGATTATCCGCGCCCATCATAATAGTAAGTACGCCTGATTCCTTTGCTTTGTTTTGGTCCTCTGGGATTACTTTGTCATCAGGCAAAAACAGTTTGAATGCTGTTGGCTGACTCATTGTTGTAGTGAATATAAAAAAAGTAATCAACAAAAATCCTAAATCCACCATCGGTGTTAAATCCACACGCGTTGATAGTTTTTTTCCTTTTTTGACTCCAGGTCCTTTTTTATGGCCACCGCCCGAGGTATCTAATTCTGCCATATCAGTAACTTTTTATTAGTTATAAAATTTAATTATCCTGATCGTCACCGCTGATTGACTTTTTGTAAAGTTCAGATCCAACAGGGGCATTTTCAGGATTGGTTACCATTTGGAATTTCAATAAATCGTTTTTCTTAAATGCAACAATTACATTTTTGAATGAAGGATATTTAGACACATTGTCCCCTTTTAATAAAAGGTCCATTTTAGTGCCCGCATAAGCTTCCTTCACTACTTGCATCCAAATGATTAACTCATTATTGGTACTGTCCTTACATGGTATACCTGGTAATTGGTCTCCTTTTCTGTTTTCTTCAGCAATGGCTAAAAAAGAATTTAAACCGCTAAATGGCGCTCCAATAAAACCTGCTTTTTTAAACGCTGGTACATTGATACCTAAATTGCGTGTTGTATTTAATGTATTCGCTACAACTTCTCTTTTTTGCTCATCATCTATCGTCAGAAATACTTTACCATCTTTATCAATCGTTATCAAAACAAAGTCCTTGCTTGGTGCAATTTTTGAAGCAACCGAACTTGGTGTGGTCACTGCAATTGCTTCCGCTGGCTTAAACTTTGTCGTTAAGATGAAGAAAGACAATAAAAGGAAAGCCACATCGCACATGGCTGTCATGTCGATATTGGTACTCTTACGAGGTAATTTGGCTCTACCCATTGTATAGTCTTTTAAAAATTATTAGGTGCTAACACCTAAATTAAATTACGTTGTTTTCTACTATTTGTAGTTTGCTGCGAAGCTTTGTGTTAATGTGAAACCAGACTCGTCGATACCATAAGTGATACCGTCAATTCTTGTAGTGAACACATTATACATAATGATTGCAACAGCAGATGTACCAATACCTAATGCAGTATTGTACAATGCCTCAGAAATACCTTGCGATAATTCACGTGCTGCTTCACCACCACCTTCTTCACCTAATTTAGAGAAAGAACGAATCATACCTAATACCGTTCCGAACAAACCTAATAAGGTTGCAACTGAAGCGATAGTAGATAAGAAAACTAAATTCTTCTCCAACATTGGTAATTCCAATGCAGTAGCTTCTTCAATTTCTTTTTGAATATTCAATACTTTTTGGTCTGTATCTAATTCTGTATTTGAAATCATTTCTTTGTATTTTTTCAAACCAGACATCATTACATTACCTACAGATCCTTGTTGCTTTTGACACTCAGATATAGCTTTATCCACTTCTTTATTCGCTAAATGAAATTGAACGTTACGAACAAATTGTGCAATGTTTCCTTTTCCAGCTGCTTTTTTAATTGTCATTAATCTTTCTATAACAAAAGTTAAAACGATTAATAAACTACCAATTAAAATTGGAACGACAATACCACCTTCGTACATTTTAGTAAATGTTCCTTTTGGACCTTTGTGCGAAGGCCAAAATCCACCACTTGGATCAGGAGTTGTGAAATTACTAGCGTTACCTAGCACAAAACGCCAAATAACATAACCTGCTACGATACACGCGATGGGTGCTAATGTAGCAATCAAGTTTCCGCCTTCTTGAGGCTTTGCAGCGCTCTTAGCTGTTGCAGTTGATTTTGAAAGATCAGCCATGATTCAATTGATTTTAGTTTAAAATTATTTTTTTAATTACCCTTGATAATTACAAACCCCATTTTCTCTCAAAAATGTAAATTAATAGTTATTAAGGGCTTACAAAATAGGTAATTTATTGGTCCAAACAAATTTCCAAGTATTTTTTTATTATAAAGTTTTACAAAAAAGCTTCGGTGTCATGAAACTTGTATATTTACCGCTCTATTTTATAAACTAATAATGTTTAATATGAAAAAAATCATGCTCGTTTGTAGCCTTTTTGTACTCATGCAAAATCAGGTTCAAAGTCAACGCCCGGGCGGTCCTAGGCCCGATCAAATGCCCAGCCAACGCCCTGATACAAGTGGTGTTAAAAAGGATATCCCCCCTGTAAAAGCAGGTCCCAAAGCTTATGGGGAAGTCATCACCAAAAAAGCAGTCAGCCAAAAAGGTGTTTTTACTGTACATTTTTTAGATGATAAATTTTATTTTGATATTCCAGACCAATTAATTGGAAGGGAACTTTTAGCAGTTACTCGTTTTGTTAAGGTTCCAGGGGGGGCGCGTAAATATGGTGGTGAAGAAGTAAATGAACAAACCATCACATTTGAAAAAGGCCCAAATCACCGCATATTTATGCGCGTGGTAACCCTTATTAGTAAAGCTGACTCTACACAAACCATCGCGAAAGCTGTGAAAAATTCCTATTTAGACCCGATTGTGGCTTCTTTTGACATTAAAGCCATTGGTAAGGACTCAAATAGCTCCATTATTGATGTAACTGACTTTTTTAAAGGCGACAACCAAGCAGTCAGTTTGAGTACCAATGAGAAACGCTCTTTTAACCTAAGTGCTCTTGCACCAGACCGCTCATTTATACAAAGTATTAAGTCCTACCCGAAGAATATTGAAATTAGGACTGTAAAAACCTATTCCGCATCTGCTGGCGGGGGTTTAGGTAGTCCATTGGGTGGTGGTAGCGCTATCCCAGCTGTAAGCAATGCCGGGGCAGTTACTTTTGAATTAAATACATCGGTTTTATTATTACCTGAGGTACCAATGAATCGCCGTTTATTTGATCCAAGGGTGGGTTATTTCGCAGATAATTTTGTTGAATATTCAGATGAACAACACAAGGTAGAAAGCCAAACCTTCGCTGTGCGTTACAGATTAGAACCAAAGCCTGCAGATATGGAGAATTACAAGAAAGGCATGTTGGTGGAGCCAGCAAAGCCAATTGTTTATTATATCGACCCAGCGACACCAAAAAAATGGGTGCCTTACTTAATCGCAGGGGTGAATGATTGGAATGTTGCTTTTGAAAAAGCAGGTTGGAAAAATGCAATCAGTGGAAAAGAATGGCCGAATGATAGTACAATGAGTTTAGAAGATGCGCGTTATTCAGTAATTCGTTATTTCGCATCAGATATTGAAAATGCCTATGGCCCACAAGTGCATGATCCAAGAAGTGGTGAAATTTTAGAAAGCCATATTGGCTGGTACCACAATGTGATGAATTTAGTGCATGATTGGTTTATGATACAAACTGCTGCAGTGGATAGCAATGCGCGTAAAATGAAATTTGATGATGCGTTAATGGGACAATTGATTCGCTTTGTATCCTCACACGAAGTTGGACACACTTTAGGTTTGAGACATAATATGGGAAGCAGTAGTAAAACGCCTGTTGAAAAATTAAGAGATAAAAATTGGGTGGAAGCAAATGGACATACTGCATCTATTATGGACTATGCACGTTTTAACTATGTTGCACAACCGGAAGACAATATTAATCAAACTGGTTTATTCCCACGTATTGGAGATTATGATAAATGGGCGATTCAATGGGGATACACTTACACAGGGCAATCAGATGTGAATGAAGATAAAAAAGAAAATAACAAATGGATTATTGCGAATTTAAAAAATAATCCAAGAGTTTGGTTTGGTGGCGAAGGATTTGGTGCAGACCCACGCGCACAAACGGAAGATTTAGGCGACAATTCTGTTTTAGCAAGCGAGTATGGTATCAAAAACTTAAAACGTATCCTTGTAAAATTACCAGAGTGGACAAAAGAAGAAGCAGATAAATATGAAAACTTAAATGATATTTATATGCAACTGGCTGGCCAATTCAACAGATACATGAACCATGTTGCTAAAAATATTGGTGGTGTTTATGAAAATATTAAGAGTGTCGAAGAACCAGGTGATGTTTATACACCTACGCCAGTAGCCATGCAAAAAAGTGCAATGGCATTTTTACAAAATCAATTATTCACTACGCCAAAATGGTTATTGGATAATACGATTTTGAATAAAATTTCTAACCCTGTTGCTAATGAGCGTGTACAAGGAATTCAAACAAGTGTGTTAAGAAGCTTGCTTGATAAAGGTCGCTTATTAAGATTAACAACAAGTAGCACTCGTTTCAACAATGCAAGCTATGCGTTAACAGAAATGATGGATGATGTAAGAAAAGGATTGTTTAGCGAATTAGCTACTCAAAAAGCAACGGATGTATTCCGTCGTAACTTACAAAAGACTTATGTAAGTCAATTAAATGACTTAATCAATCCAAGTGCTAGCCCTGCCGCAGCAGCTGGAGGATTTAGAATTGGCGCACCGGTGGATGTAGAAAATTCAGATGTATATTCTGAAGCTAAATCACAATTAAAGAAATTAGCAGCTTCCTTAAGAGCAGCTACTTCAAGTGATGCAGCTACTTCAAGTCACTACGCTGATTTACAAGACAGAATTAAGAAAGCATTAGATCCTAAATAAATAGGAACAGCTTTTCAAATAACTCAAAAGCCCCGCCCGATGAATCGGTGTGGGGCTTTTTTATGCAAGGGCTAATTTGCGAATTGTAATTTGCTAATTATACAAAGCGAAAAAATAGCTTGGCTAGGAAATACGTTTGTAGCATTTCAGGACAAGCCTATTTTGTAGCGATGAATTAATGTAATGCTTTACTAAAAAAGCTACTCATATCGAAGTGCATCAATCGGATTCAGCGCTGCTGCTTTCATTGCTGGATAAATGCCGGCTACCAGTCCAACCAAGGAACAAATAGCAATTCCAATACCTACCCATAACCAAGGAACAATAAATCCTGTCTTTAAAACAATGCTAAATATATTTCCGACAAGTACCCCTAAAATAATGCCGAAGATGGCGCCTAAAATGCTAATCAAAATACTTTCAAATAAAAATTGACGACGTACATCCTTCCTTTTTCCGCCAATGGCTTTAATTAATCCTACTTCTCTAGTACGCTCATTTACAGCTACTAACATTATATTCATTAATCCAATGGCTGCGCCAATTAAAGTGATTAAACCAATCGCGCCAGCCGCGCCACTAATTCCAGCCAACAAGCCAATAAAAATATCAGCAAACTTATCACTCTTATCAATGATAAAATTATCTGACTCACTTGGGATTAGTCTACGCGCCTTTCTCATTTGCTCCATGGATTCTCCAATGGCAGGTTCTAACTCGGTTACATTATTGACCATCACTCCTATTTGATAGGAGGAACTAATGTTTTGATATTGTCTAATATTTTTAAGTGAGGTTACAATAACATCATCCTGACGCATCATTGCACTTGAGCCCTTTGATTTTAATAAACCAATGACACGGTATGGCTTACCTCCCACTAAAATAACTTTGTCAATACTTTTTTCGGGATTATTGGGAAATAATTTAGTGGCAACATTACTGCCAATCAAACAAACATTACGACCACTTTGCAAATCCACATTATTTAAGTTTCTGCCTAAGTCTAATTGATATCCATTCACCCCTAAATAATTTTCATCGCCTCCCCACATAGAAACCTGCGGATTGGTTTTATAATTTTTATAACGAAGTTCATTGTTACCATTCCCACGACGATATACACTTACTTGTGCCCTATTAAAACTATAATTATCCTTAAAATAAACAGACTCCTCTAATCGAATGGGCTTATCTAAATTTGATTTTTTTTCCTTTTGTCCTTTCTTCTCTTTTGAAAATTCTTGCTGATTTCTTCCGCCGCCGCCCATGATTCTTGCATTCATTTCCTTATACCTTATACTGAAGGCATTTGCGCCCATAAAGGAAAAGTTTTCCTTCAAGCTTTGATTCATGGCTGATATTGCAGTAATAATACCAATCAACGCCATAATACCAAAAGCAATAATGGCCACTGTAATACCCGTGCGTAGTTTATTACTTTTTACAGTGCGCCAAGCTAAAATAAAGGAATCCTGAAGCGTCATGCTAATTTTAATTATTGAACAATAAAGGTAGGACAGAATTAGGCAATGATCCCCCTACAATTTGAAGAGCGGTTAAAAGTAGAGATAATTGAACAGTAAATTAGGGAAAACGCCAAGGACCAGAATCAAAATGGCAATGACTGCCAACTTGTAGGTATAGCTTTTGTCTAATTCGCCAATCGCAGGTGTTCCTGGCACAAAATACATGGCTTGAATCAATTTGAAATAATAATACACACTGATACTAGCAAAAATCATCGCCACCACCACCAACCATATTCCTGCACCCGCTATTAAAACTGCATTGATCATATAATATTTAGCAAAAAATCCGCCCGTAATTGGGATACCTGCTAAAGAACATAAAAACACAGTCGTTAAAAAGGCTAATACCGGATGCGTCTTAGCCAAACCGTGAAAAGCTTCAAAACTATTTTCTTTCATTTTGATTAACACGGCAAAAATACCAATGCTGGCTAATGAATAAACAACCATATATAATAGGATGCCTTCATTGGCAAAACTAGAAGTGCCATACAATGCAAATAACATGAAACCTGCTTGTGCGATACTAGAATAAGTCAACATTCTTTTTACGCTTCTTTGAAATACGGCAGTCACGTTACCCACCATCAAAGTACTTACAATAACTAATGGTAATATAATGCCCCATGTTTTTTCAAACGGTTTATATTGAACTAAATATATATTGATGAAAGCAATAAAACCAGCCGACTTGGCAATGGTTGCCATGAAGGAAGTAAATACGGTTGGCGCACCATCATATACATCTGGCGTCCAAAAATGAAATGGCGCTGCAGAAACTTTAAAATTCATTGCAGCAAAAATCAATATAAGTCCCGCCGAATACATAAACTGCTCATTAAGTATACTAGGATCTGGTGGGATTAAATTAAAGCTACCAGTGGCGCCATAAATAAAAGTGATGCCTAGTAATAGGATGCCAGTTGAAAAAGAGCCCATTAAAAAGTATTTAATCGCCGCCTCATTGCTGAACAAACTTTTTTTATCGGAACCAGTTAAAATATACAATGGGATGGATAAAATTTCAATCCCAATAAACAACATGAGTAAATTATTAAAAGAAGTTAAAATACTTGCGCCACAAAGTATAAAAAAGAATAAGGCATAAAAATCTGCTGCATGATTCCCAATTTTTGAAATCTCGTCCCCATTGATCCAAATATAAATAAAGGTTAGGCAATATAATAAGGTATTGGTATACAAACCAAATCTTGTAAACGACAACATATTATTGGTTTCCACTTCCGCTACAAACCAACCATTCAATTGCGCCAGATTAGCTAAAATCAAAAAAATCAAACCAAACAAAGCAATATTTTTTTGCTTATTTTCTCCCTTAATACTCCAGGAAGCAAACATCATTACAACACCTAAAAAAGCAGAAACTATAATTGCATTCATTATTAATGTGTTTAATTTATTTAACGATTATTTGTTGTAAACTATCGGCTGTTAAATCGAATAAAGGCTGTGGAAATACCCCTGTAACAAAAACAATAATCAATAAAACGATTAATACAATTTGAGCAGGTTTATTGATTGTTTGCATTTGATTAATCTGTGTACTTACTTCACCGTAGGCGACTTTTTGAACCATATTTA
>CAJBLA010000154.1 GCA_903953815.1 uncultured Bacteroidota bacterium
AAGTCGCTAATTTTCCAGAAAAAGTAGTTTTTCCACTTCCTTGTAAACCTGCAACTAAAATAACAGTGGGGCTTTTAGATAAATCCAATAAAGAAGCAGATGATCCCATCAATGTGGTTAATTCATCCTGTACTATCTTAACCATTAATTGACCAGGGCTAATTGCATTAATCACCTTTTCACCAATGGCCTTCTCTTTAATTTTATCTGTAAATTCCTTTGCAATTTTAAAATTGACATCCGCATCTAACAATGCCTTACGAATATCCTTTAAGGTATTCGCCACATTTAAATCATTAATTCGCGCCTGGCCTTTTAGGTGCTTAAACGCCGATTCTAATTTTTCACTCAAACTATTAAACATACACAAATCATTATGGGGTGCAAATATATGCCATCACTTTGAGTGTTGTTTAAGTTAATCGGTCCCAGTAAGTATTATTTTATGAACTTTATCTATATTTTAAGTTTTATTAATAATTTGATTATCAATTACTTATATCATTTTTAGGAAATAATCAACGTTGCCTTAAAAAGGTGTGAATGAATTAACAAAAAAAATACTTGGAACCTACCAATTATTTAATATCATTGCAACGAACGAGCCCAAATTAAAGCGGCATTCGATTTTATATGAGTAAGAAACAATTATTTACACTTGAATTTCCTGTGAGATGCTCACCTAATATATTATTTGAGTTTTTATCCACCGCATCTGGTTTACAAGAATGGTTTGCTGATAAAGTGGACGAATGGGAAAACGTTTTCAGTTTTTCCTGGAACGGTGGTGTACCTGATAAGGCAGAATTACTAGACCAAGAAGCAGATAAATTCATCAGATTCAAATGGCTACACAGTGAAAAAAATGAATACTTTGAATTCAGGATTGAGAAAACTGAAATCTCAAATCAAACCATTTTAATCATCAAAGATTTTGCTGAAAAAAATGAAATTAAAGACCAAAGCCAACTTTGGGAATATCAAATTAAAGAGCTATTTCATCGCGTTGGTGGTAGCTAGCTAGTACTTTAACATTGTTCAAAAAATTAGACATACTAATTCTGCGCGCATTCATTGCGCCGTTTTTGGCTGCATTGGCCATTTGTATATTTGTGTTAACGATGCAGTTTTTTTGGTTATACATTGATGATTTAGTTGGTAAAGGACTTGACTTTATTACCATTATTGAATTAATTGGCCTTGTATCTGTTAGTACATTTACCACCGCCCTTCCTTTGGCATTGTTATTTTCGTCTATTATGACTTTCGGTAATTTAGGGGAAAGCTTTGAACTAGTAGCCATAAAAGCTGCAGGTATTCCATTGACGCGATTTATGCGCCCCTTATTTTTATTTTCCGTTTTATTAGCTGGACTTGCTTTTTTGTTTGCGAACAATATCATTCCAGTTACGCAAATGAAACTCACCAATTTAAAATATGAAATTATTGTCGCCAAGCCTGCTATTGATTTAAAAGAAGGCGTTTTTTATGATAAGATAGATGGCTATGTAATTAAATTAGGAAAAAAAGAAGCGAACGATAGTATTATACATAACATTGTAATTTTTGAGAAAAGATATGGATTACAAGACAACTACTTAATTGCAGAATCAGGCGTGATGCGCGTGTCCTCCAATAAAAAGTTTTTAGAATTTATCATGTACAATGGATGGCGATACCAAGAAAGAGGGCTTAGATCCACGACCAATACTGAATTTACTAGGCTTTATTTTAAAGAGTATAAAAAAGTTTTTGATTTGAAAAGCTTTCAACTCAACAAAACAAACGATATTTTATACGATCCTAAAATGTTAAGTGTGCGACAATTAGGAAAGGCAATTGATTCTATTTCTAATATGGATAGTTTTTTTGTAAAAAGAACGGAACAAGAGTTGACCCCCTACTTACGTTTTTTGTTATATAAAGACAGCAGCCATCTGTTTGGTAAAAAAGAATTGAAAACGCCAATAAAAAAATTAGCCCAATTGATTCCTGATTCCGTTGCTTTGGGTGTGAGTGAAGCGGCGGGCTATCAATTGTCCTCTATTGATAATAATTTTAAAATGCTGGGGCAAATTTATACTGAAAATAAAAATGCAGTAGCCATACATAGTATTGAATGGCATCGAAAATTCACCCTGTCAATTGCTTGTTTGGTATTGTTTTTAATTGGTGCACCGCTTGGATCCATCATTCGAAAAGGAGGATTGGGAACCCCTATGATTTCAGCAATCATATTTTTTGTATTCTTTTTCTTATTCAACAATTTTGGTGAAAAATTAGCCAAATCGGGACAATGGTCTGTATTTAATGGTATGTGGTTGTCATCCATGATTTTAGTCCCCATTGGATTGTTTTTAATTTATAAGGCCATGCGTGATTCACAGTTATTTAACCAGGAATTTTACTACCGAATTTTACAGCCAATTAAGGTAACTTTACAGAAGTACTTTAAAAAATAAAATCATGTCAAAATCAACCCAAAATCGTCGCCAGTTTATTAAAACATCTGGTAAAGCGGGTATGGCTATTGCTGCTATGCCAATTTTTTCAACCTTGGCTACAAATAGTTTTTATATAACTGGCTATCAGCAACAACCGTTGCCTTATGCCTATGATGCATTAGCGCCATTTATTGATGCGATGACCATGGAAATTCATTACACGAAACATGCTGCAACTTATGCAACCAATTTAAAAGATGCTTGTGTGGCTGAAAAAGTGGATACTACGCAATTGGCATTCACCGATTTGATAAAAAATATTTCACACTACAGTACCAAAATGCGTAATAATGCAGGTGGTCATTATAATCATGAACTATTCTGGCAATTAATGAAACCAGCACCCGCAACTGCACCGTCTGGAACTTTAGCCGACGCAATTACAAAAACATATGGGTCCTTTGACGCATTCAAAACTGCTTTTAGTGATGCAGCAAAAGCAAGATTTGGAAGTGGTTGGGCTTGGTTGATTGTAAAAAAAGAAGGAGGCTTAGCAATAAGTTCTACGCCTAATCAAGATAACCCATTGATGGATATTGCGGAAGTGAAAGGTTTCCCTATTCTAGGATTGGATGTTTGGGAACATGCTTATTATTTAAAATACCAAAACAAACGCCCTGACTATATCAATAATTGGTGGAATTTGGTGAATTGGGAATTTGTACAAAAAAGATACGACGAGGCAAATCATTAATTAGTTTGAAAGCGCAACCTTACATTTGTTTAATTACATGTTTATCAATTTCACATAAGTGCAAAAATCAAAACAAAATTTAAAAATTCAATTTTTTGTTACTAGTTTAAGTATCGTATTATTCGTGCTTAAATTTGTTGCGTACTATATGACCCATTCCTTATCCGTATTGTCGGATGCCTTGGAAAGTATTGTAAATGTAATAGCAGGTTTGATTGGTTTATACAGTTTATATGTAGCTTCCAAACCCAAAGACAAAGACCATCCCTATGGTCATGGTAAAGCAGAGTTCATATCGGCCGCCTTTGAAGGCAGTTTAATTATAACCGCAGGTGGAATTATTTTATACGAGTCCATTATTACTTTTTTTGAACCAAGTAGTTTACACAATCTAGACAATGGTATTTGGGTTTTGCTATCCACTGCGGTTTTAAACATGGCTGCTGGATTAATTGCAAAAGCAATAGGTAAAAAAAATAATTCATTGGCACTAACATCTAGCGGACAACATTTGTTGATAGATAGTTATACCACTTATGCAGTGGTTATTGGTATTGGGCTTGTTTTGTTTACGGGGTATAATGGTATTGATACTAGCATTGCAGTTGGTATGGGCATATGGATCATCTACAATGGCTATAAAATTATTAGGGAATCGCTTGCAGGTATTATGGATGAAGCGGATATGGCTTTATTGGATGCAGTTATACAAGAACTAAATTTATCTCGACATACACACTGGATTGATCTACATAATTTGAGGGTAATTAAATATGGTGCATTAATGCATATTGATTGTCATTTAACAGTGCCTTGGTATTTTAATGTAAATGAAGCACATGCTGCAGTAGATGAATTTACTAAATTGATAAAAAATAAATTTGGAGATAGTGTTGAATTTTTTGTGCATACCGATGGTTGTATGCCTTTTAGTTGTGCAATTTGCACGATTGAAAATTGCGAAAAACGAAATGCCCCTTTCAAAGAAAAACTCGCATGGAATAGAGAGAATGTATTATCAGATTTAAAACATCAATTAGTATAATTACTAAAAAATTTTTGTCTATCACCAATATTTATCAAATAATGATGCTTAAAAATAAGAATTGAAATAAAATACTTAATTAAAATTAATTCAATATGAATCCCTGGAAACAATACCAAGACCAAAACAAAGAAAGATTCTTAGCAGAACTTTTAGCCTTATTACGTATACCTAGCATCAGTGCAAAATCAGAAAACAATGGTGATATGCGCACTTGCGCAAAAGCAGTGGAAGAAGCTTTAAAACAAGCAGGTGCGCCAGTGACTAAAATTTATGAAACTGCAGGACATCCCATTGTTTATGGTGAAATTATATCAGATCCTAGCTTCCCAACGGTACTTGTTTACGGACATTATGATGTTCAACCTGCTGATCCATTGGAACTATGGCATAGCAGTCCGTTTGACCCTACGATCAAAGATGGTAAAATATATGCACGTGGTTCTTGTGATGATAAAGGGCAATTCTACATGCATGTGAAGGCATTAGAAATAATGACACAAACAAAATCACTTTGTACGAATATAAAATTCATTATCGAAGGGGAAGAGGAAATTGGTAGTCCAAATTTAGCACAGTTTGTAAAAGCACATACGGAATTGTTAAAGGCAGATGTTATACTGATAAGTGATACTGCTATGATTAGTATGGATACGCCCTCGATTGATATTGGGGTACGTGGATTAAGCTATATTGAAATTGAAGTTACCGGACCCAATCGTGACTTACATAGTGGTGTATATGGGGGTGCAGTTGCTAACCCTATCACTATTTTATCAAAAATGATTGCATCCTGTCATGATGAAAATAACCATATCACTATTCCAGGTTTTTATGATGATGTATTATCTTCCACCGACGCGGAAAGAAAAAAAATGGCTGAAGCGCCATTTGATGAAACTGAATTCAAAACAGATTTAGGCATTCAACAACTTTGGGGTGAAAAAGGATACAGTACCAATGAAAGAACGGGTATTAGACCCACTCTTGAAGTCAATGGGATATGGGGTGGCTACACGGGCGAAGGCGCTAAAACAGTGTTACCATCAAAAGCATTTGCTAAAATTTCATGCAGATTAGTTCCCAACCAATCTTCTGAAAAAATAACCAGTATGATATTGGCGCATTTTAAAAAAATAGCGCCGGCATTTGTTACGGTGAATGCATTTGAACATCATGGTGGAGAACCCTACATTACACCCATTGATTCCCATGAATACCAAAGTGCAGCCAAAGCCATTGCTGCTACTTTTGGAAAGGATCCTATTCCAGTGCGTGGTGGTGGTAGTATTCCTATTTGCGCATTATTTGAAAAGGAATTAAATGTAAAAATTGTTTTTATGGGTTTTGGATTAGATAGTGACAACTTGCATAGCCCAAATGAAAAATATGATATTATCAATTTTTACAAAGGCATAGAAACCATTCCATACTTTCACCAGTTTTTTGCAGAAAAAAAATCCTAATACATGCGGGGGCAAGAAACCATAAAAAAAGCGGAGAAACAAAAAGTTAGATTAGACAAATACTTGTGGTGCATTCGTATTTTTAAAACCCGAAGTCAGGCAACAGAAGCCATTGATAAAGGGCGTGTTAAAATTAAAGGAGAACCGGTGAAAGCATCACGTGCAGTAGCCATTGGGGACGAATATGAAGCCAGAACGGAGCATAAAAACTGGGTCATTAAAGTAACTGGGTTACTTGAAACAAGAATGGCATATTTAGAAGCTATTAAATATTACACCGACCTTACGCCCATTGAGGAATTGGAACGCGTTAGTCAAGTAGCATCTAGCTTTCATACTGGAAAGCGATTAAGTAAAATAGGCCGCCCTACCAAAAAAGACCGACGCGATTTAGGCGATCTTTTGGGCTAGATGCACACCGAATGAATAGAAAAAAAATACACGTCTATTTTGTTTCTTTTATCTTTACACTATGACCATTGAAATTTTAACCGTTTTACCAGAATTATTAACAAGCCCTTTTGAGCATAGCATGATGAAGCGTGCGCAGGAAAAAGGACTCCTTACCATTAAATTACATACACTCAGGAAGTGGGCCATCAATAAACATGGACAGGTAGATGATTATCAATATGGTGGTGGTGCTGGCATGGTGATGATGTGCGAACCCTTAGCAAATGCAATTGACGAATTACAAGCAGAAAATAAATTTGACGAGATCATTTTTATGACTCCCGATGGTAAAACATTGGAGCAAAAAGATGCAAATACGCTTTCACTTAAAAATAGAATATTAATTATCTGCGGTCACTATAAAGGCATTGACCAACGCATTCGGGATTTGTATGTAACGCGCGAAATTTCCATTGGAGATTATGTATTAAGTGGTGGTGAATTAGCCGCAGCCGTTTTGGTGGATGCGATAGGTCGTATTATTCCAGGGGTATTGAATGATGAAACCTCCGCATTGACCGACTCCTTTCAAGACAACTTATTGGCGCCGCCGGTATTTTCAAGACCTGTTGATTTTAGAGGTTTACAAGTGCCTCCTATCTTATTGTCGGGTGATCCTAAAAAAATTGAAGCTTGGAGACAAGAACAAGCACTTGAACGAACCCAACAGCGCCGTCCTGACATTCTAGACCAATAATAGACCGCTCATACTTTTATTTTTATATAAGCGCTATCCTAATAAGGATAATTAATATACATATCTGATATTTGCTCTAAATTATTTAGTATAATGCGCTTGATCCGAATCTTTGTTTTTTATTGTCTTTCGATTGCTTTTGTAACAAAATGTCAAGCACAAAAAATTACTGAATTTCAAAAAGACTACCAACTTGATTTAATTAAAGCAACTGATGTCATTAAAATTGATGGTATTTTGGATGAAGCGATTTGGGCTAGTGCAAATTTTACCAATGCTGATAATAAAAAATTTCCCAATAATATAGGCGAAGCAAAAAGAAAAACGGAAGTACGCTTCACCTTTGATGATAAAAATATTTATTTTGCCTTTAAGGTATACGACAGCGGTACCGCTATTATCAAAAGTTTGAAAAGAGATGTGGGACACGATGGCAATGATGGTATTGGCATTGTACTTGACCCATTGAATCAAAAAACAAATGGCTTCTTTTTCGTTTTAAGCGCTTTAAATGTGCAATCCGAAGATCAGTTAAGTAGTTCCACTGAACGCATGAGCGATTGGAGTTGGGATACTAAATGGTTTTCGGCAACCAAGGACTATGGTAATTTTTGGGTGGCAGAAATAATGATTCCTTTAAAATCATTAAGGTATGATCCGAATCAAAAACATTGGGGCATCAATTTTATTCGTATTGATGCAAAAAATGTGCAATACAATACTTGGGCCAAAGTGCCACCTACATTTAGGTCCTATGATTTGGGGTATACAGGCGTGATACATTGGCCTACTGCACCCCCCATCAATTCAAATAATTTAATTATTCAACCCTATATCACTGGAACTGCCAATGAGGATAAGCTAAATAATAAAAGCTTAAATGCCAATGGCAACGCAGGTTTTGATGCAAAAGTGGCATTAAATACTTCACTAAACTTAGATGTCACTGTCAATCCCGACTTTTCACAAGTGGAAGTGGATCAGCAAGTAACCAACTTAACCCGCTTTAATATTTTTCTTCCTGAAAGAAGAAATTTTTTCATTGAAAACTCTGATCTCTTCGCCAATTTTGGCATTCCACCTGTACGCCCTTTTTATTCAAGGACGATTGGATTAGATAAGCAAGGAAATAGAATTCCTATTTTATTTGGCGCCAGATTGTCTGGCAATTTAGCACCTGGAACAAGAATTGGTGTCATGAATATGCAAACTGGAAGACAAGGAGATTATAGTCCTGAAAATTTTTCTGCCTTCACCTTACATAAAAGAATTTTTAAAAGGTCTGAAATTAAAGGCTACTTTTTAAATCGTGAAAATTACATTTCAAAAGAAGAAGCAATAAAAAATCCATTGGACAGATATGGTCGTAATGCAGGTATTACATTTGAATATTCCAATGCTCCAGGAAGTTTTAGTTCATGGGCTACCTACCACCAGTCTATGAAGGCAAATATTACAGACCTAAATTCCTATGTTGACATAGGAATAGCTACCAATCGCAAGCATTGGAATACGGTGCTTGAAATTGGGAACTTAGGTAAGAATTATTACACCGATATGGGTTTTGTTGAACGTATTAATAATTACGATGCACTAAGAGATACAGTGATAAGAATGGGTTATAAAAATAGTTATGCGCAATTAACATATTTAACACAACCGCCCAATGGAAAAATTGGAAAATTTGAAGTACAATTAGAAAACTATACTGTACTGAATCCCGATAATACCTTAAATGAAAGTACGACCGAATTTGGCATTCAGACCGACTTTAAAAACTCCTCCAATTTAATAGCGAAATTAGCAAACAATGTAGTGGATTTAATATTTCCCACGTCATTCACAGGCGGCACCCCTATACCTGCGCAAAGATATCAATATAGCAATTTTTTAATCAGCTTTATGTCAGACACACGTAAGGAACTAGGTTGGTTTGGCGATGCTAGGATTGGTCATTTTTATAATGGTACGATTAGAGGAATAAGTGCCGGAATTCAATGGCGTAATCAGCCTAATTTGAATATTCGATTGAGAGCAGAACTAAACAATATTAATTTGCCTGGAAAATATGGCAGCACCAAATTATTATTAATTGCACCTCGTGTTGAATACAATTTTAATACCCAATTATTTTGGACTACTTTTATACAGTACAATACCCAAAGCAATAACTTTAATATAAATAGTCGTTTGCAATATAGGTACCAACCAATGAGCGACTTTTTTTTAGTATACACCGACAATTATTTTACAGATCCATTATTTAAAAATAAAAGTAGGGCCCTTATATTTAAATTTAGTTATTGGTTTAATATGTAAACTAATTATAAAATGAATGCTACCTTTTCCGTTACTGGCCAATATGTTGACATTGTAGGTAAGCAAATTTATCCTGCAAGTATTCAGGTGGAAAACGGCATCATTGTTGCTATCAATCCTTGCGAAAATGCCCCCTTACAATATTTATTACCCGGCTTTATTGACAGCCACGTGCATATTGAAAGCAGTATGCTTATCCCAAGCTCCTTTGCTAGGTTGGCTGTTTTGCATGGAACCATTGGCACCATCAGTGACCCGCATGAAATAGCCAATGTTTGCGGGGTGGATGGCGTACATTATATGATTGACAATGGAAAAAAAGTTCCTTTTCATTTTTTCTTTGGCGCGCCAAGCTGTGTGCCTGCCACCACTTTTGAAACAGCAGGCGCGATGATTGATAGCGATCAAATAACCGAATTATTGGCATCCAATGAGATTTATTATTTGAGTGAGATGATGAACTTTCCAGGAGTTTTATATAATGATCCAGAAGTAATTAAAAAAATTAGTGCAGCACATAAATCAGGAAAACCGGTAGATGGACATGCGCCAGGATTAAGAGGCGAAGATGCAAAAAAATACATTGCAGCGGGTATCAGTACCGATCACGAGTGTTTTACGATAGATGAGGCCCTAGACAAATTAGGGTTGGGTATGAAAATTTTAATTAGAGAAGGAAGTGCTGCTAAAAATTTTGAAGCTTTGTATCCGTTATTAGATACGCATACAAATAAAATAATGTTATGTAGCGATGACAAGCATCCTGATAGTTTACTCGATGGGCATATCAATCAACTATGTGCAAGGGCGGTTGCAAAAGGTATAGATAAATTCAATGTACTGCAAGCGGCATGTATTAATCCTATTGATCATTATAAATTACCCACCGGTAAAATGAAAGTGGACGATCCTGCAAATTTCATTGTTGTTCATGATTTGATTTCATTTGAAGTAACCACAACCTACATCAATGGTTTGCTGGTGGCTGAAAAAGGGAAGTCCTATATCGCACCCATACAAGAAAAAACAATTAACCAATTCGATGCCGCATTCATTTCAGCAGCACAATTGAAAATGTATACTAAGGATTACCCCAATCAAAATGGACGCATTCCTGTTATTGAAGCTATTGATGGACAACTTATCACTAATTGTATTTGGATGTCACCCACCGAAAAGGAGAACTGTTTAGTAACAAACACCCAAAACGATGTTTTAAAAATGGTTGTATATAATCGTTATAAATCAGCCCCACCTAGCATTGCATTTATAAAAAATTTTGGGTTTACGCATGGAGCCATTGCATCCACTGTGGCACATGATAGTCATAATATTATTGCTGTTGGTGTTGACGATGAAAGTATTACCACTGCAATTAATAGTGTCATTGAAGAAAAAGGCGGTGTAAGTTGTGTAAATAAAACGGAAACAAAAATACTAGCCCTACCTGTTGCAGGCCTCATGAGTACTGCTGATCCTTACGAAGTAGCTGAGCAATATACCATCATTGATGCCATGTCAAAGGCCTTAGGTAGTCAACTTGGCTCCCCATTCATGACACTTAGCTTTATGGCTTTACTGGTTATTCCTCATCTTAAATTAAGCGACAAGGGCTTATTTGATGGGGATCAATTTAAATTATTTTAAAATTGTCCTTAAGAAACCTAGATTTGAAAAAAATATCTAGCCATGGTGCACCATTTAAGTGAAAAACATAGTTTATTAAGTAATTGGATTGCTGAGTTAAGGGATGTGCAAATACAAAAAGATCGCATGCGCTTTAGACGTAATATTGAACGCATTGGTGAAGTAATTGCCTATGAAATGAGCAAACACATGGCGCACAAAGTGGCGAATACAACAACACCATTAGG
>CAJBLA010000155.1 GCA_903953815.1 uncultured Bacteroidota bacterium
TGCAAAACCGATTTGTTCAAAAGCGCAAAGATGTCACTTCGGAGGAATTACTAGAATATAATGCATTTTGTCAATTATTACCAGGTGCTTCTTCCACACAAACCATTACTTTAATCGCCTATAAAAGAGGAGGGGCCTCTCTTGCCTTTTTAGCATTATTGGTATGGATTTTACCTGCTACTATTTTAATGACTTCCTTAGCCATTATTACCACACATTTTGAATTGACGCAAGGTTTAAAAAGTTTGGTATTACTCCAGCCTATGGCCATTGGATTTTTAGCCAGCGCAGGTTTATTATTATATAAAAAAGCCATAAAAAGTACCATTACATTTTTTATTTTTTTAGCCACCGCTATCCTCACGTATGTCGGTTTTAAAACGCCTTGGACCATTCCTATTATTATTGTTTTGGCAGGAATCGTAACCAATTTTAGTGGCAAAAGAATTCCCAATGACGGACCCCCACCTAAAAAAGTGAAATGGAGTGGCTTATTTATTTTTCTTTCATTATTTATTTTTGCTGGATTTTTATCTGAACAAGCAACACGACAAAATTGGGAATATCGAAAAGCATTTAATTTATTTGAAAATAATTATCGATTTGGAAGTTTTGTTTTTGGTGGCGGAGATGTGCTGATACCTATGATGTATGAGCAGTATGTAACGAGACCCAAATCGAATGCGGTTAAAAAAAATAAACGCGATGTTATAAAATTAACAAGTACCGAATTTTTAACGGGCTCTGGCTTTGTTAGAGCTATTCCTGGTCCCATTTTTTCAATCGCAAGTTATACGGGTGCGGTTGCTTTAAAGGAAATGGGAATCCCAGGTCAGGTTTTGGGTGCAGTGATTGCCAGTATGGGTGTATTTTTACCCAGCTTTTTTATTGTGCTTTTTCTTTTCCCATTGTGGCAGAAATTAAAAAAGTATGCAGTTTTTTATCGCTCATTAGAAGGTATCTATGCAAGTATTGTGGGCATCATGATTGGGTCTACTTTTTATTTATTGAAGGATGTAGTCATGCAACTACAGGTGGGTGATGCCATACATTGGATTACTTTTCCCCTTGTTTTTTTAGCAAGTACCTATTTGCTGTATTATCAAAAGCTAGCACCGCAATGGATCGCCTTGAGTTGTGTTACTATGGGTACGCTATTATATATTATTTCTTAACTTAAAAGGTAAAAACCTGTTAATTATAATCCTGCTTTTACTATTATTATAAATCCTTTCATAAGTTTGTAGTCCATATGCAAAAGAGGACCGCGGCATTTATTTTTTTTATTTTCATTTTTATTGTCAATTTAAATGCCCAATCGGTATCTATTAGTGGAAACGTATATGATATTTCGGGGAGGCGTCCCATTGAGTCTGTGATCGTTTATAGTTCCGAAAACAGGGCCATCACGGATTCTTTAGGGCATTATCAAATTCTTGTTAAGGCGAAAGATTCTCTTTGGTTTTCCTTATTTGGAAAACATACACAAAAGTATACCATTGATACTATTGAGGATTTGCAACATTTTAATATCATGATTCATGTAACAGGATATGATTTACCAGAAGTGCGTGTTCGAAATTCTTATTATAAGTTGGATTCAATGCAAAACAGAGCAGACTATGCGAAATTTTTTAATTACTCTGCACCAGGATTAAAATTAAGTAATAATCAAAATTTGTTGGGTCCGAATGGTTTAACCATTGGCTTTGACTTAGATGAAATTATTAATATGTTCCGTGTGAAGCGAAATCGTAATCTTCAATTTTTACAAAACAGGTTAATATCGCAGGAACATGATAAATACATCAACTACCGTTTTACCAAAAGATTCGTACAAAAATTGACCCAATTAGAAGGGGCTGAACTTGCTAAATTCATGGAATATTGTAGGCCAGATTACGCAGTGTTGGCCTTGCTTAATGACCTAGAATTAGGGTTATTCATCCAGAAAAGGTTTGCTATTTACAAAAAAGGGGGATAAACAACTGCCATTCATCTATTTAGTTCAAATAAAAAGTGTTTTTTAGCTATCTTTAATAGCTAAAATTGTTTTGTTTTGAGAAAATTACAACTACTTGCGATATGTGCCACTTTCTTAGCGGTTGCATGTTCTAAAAAGCCGAAGTCGGTAGATAAATTTAATCCGAATACGCCTGTCTCTGTTGATATTGCTGTTATTGAGAATCAAACAATCGATAAGCAGATTGAAGTGAATGGTTCAGTGTTGGCCAATGATTATATTGATCTTCATCCAGAAACGAATGGTCGTGTTGTTTTCCTGCAGATACCTGAAGGTAAAATGGTACAAGCGGGTACTATTCTAGCAAAATTAAATGATGCTGATTTGCAAGCACAACTAGAAAAAATTAAAGTGCAATTAGAATTAGCTAATATAAATGAACAACGCAATAAGCAATTGTTAAATGTGAAAGGGATCAATCAAAGTGATTATGATATTTCTTTACAACAAGTAAAAAGTTTAAAGGCGGATATTGCATTCGTTCAATCTCAAATTGAAAAAACAATTATCAAAGCACCATTTTCAGGTTTGTTGGGTTTAAGACAAATTAGTTTAGGGGCTTTCATTAATAATGCAACGACTATTGCGTCGCTGCAAAAAGTGGATCAATTAAAAGTTGACTTTACTTTACCTGAAGTTTATCAAGGCTTTATTAAAGTTGGTAAAAAAGTAAAAATTGAAAGTATTGGCGGCGGCGATGCAAAATTAACTGCTACTGTTATTGCTATTGAGCCTCAAATTATTGCGTCTACACGTAATATCAAAGTACGCGCTGTATTACAAGGAAAATTATTGCCAGGCTCCTATGTGAAAGTATTGCTTGGAGAAAATACACAAAAGCCAACCATCTTAGTGCCTGCCAATGTGGTAATTCCGGATTCTCGCAGTAAGCAAATAACAATTATAGAAGGGGGTATCGCAAAACTTATTGATGTTGAAACTGGTTATCGTACTACTTCCTCTGTTGAAATTACCAAAGGATTAAAAGTGGGTGACAGTATTATAGTTTCAGGAATGTTATTTGTTCGCCAAGGAAGTAATGTTAAAGTAATCAAAACAGTGAAACTTGCTGATATCACTAAGTAGTCAATTAAAATAAATTTTATATTAAGTTATACTAGATGAATATATCTGAACTTTCCTTAAAGCGACCCGTACTTGCTACTGTAATGAATATTGCCATCGTACTTTTTGGTATTGTTGGTTTTTCTTTTTTAGCATTAAGGGAGTATCCTGCTATTGATCCACCCATCATCAATGTACAAACCAATTATTCTGGCGCGAATTCGCAAGTAATACAAAGTCAAATAACGGAACCACTTGAAAAATCAATCAATGGTATTCCTGGAATTAAAACTATCAATTCATCCAGTTCTGTAGGATCATCCAATATTACCGTCGAATTTAATTTAGGGGTAAATTTAGAAACTGCAGCGAATGATGTTCGTGATAAAGTGAGTCAGGCTTCTCGAAGTTTGCCCGAAGATATTAGTAGTCCGCCCGTAGTTTCCAAATCCGATGCAAGTTCAGATTTCATTGTATTAATGACTGTAAAAAGCAAATCAAAAAGTATTTATGAATTAACGGAGTATGCGGAGAATGTTTTACAACAACGTTTTCAAACGATTGACGAGGTGAGTAGTGTGAGTGTGAGAGGTAAGCGTTATTCAATGCGTATATTTCCCAATTCAGATTTATTGAATGCGTTTGGCATTGCTTTTAATGATATTCAAGTGGCGTTAAACAAAGAAAATGTGGAATTACCCGCTGGAAAAATTAATGGCACTAAAGCAGAATACATCATTCGAACATTAGGTCGATTATCCACCGAGGCTGAATTTAAAAATATCATACTAAAGCAGGATGCTTCAGGAATAATTCGATTAGGTGATGTTGCTAAAGTAGAATTAGGTCCTGAGCAAGAGGATCAAGCTGTTTATTTTAATGGTGCGCAATCAATAATGGTATCACTTTCCCCACAACCTGGCGCGAACTACATTAAAATTGCCGATGAATTTTATAAGCGATTGGAAGAAATTAAAAGATCAAATAAAACGGATATTGAATTTGATGTGCCTATTGATAATACTAAAAATGTACGTAGGGCTTTAGAAGAAGTGAAGGAGACAATTTTTATTTCATTTGCACTTGTGGTATTAGTGATATTTTTCTTTTTTAGAAATTGGCTCATTGCAATCAGGCCTCTAGTAGATATACCTATCTCTTTGATTGCTACTTTTTTTATTATGTATTTAGCAGGGTTTTCCATCAATGTACTTACTTTACTAGCCATCGTATTAGCAACAGGCTTGGTAGTGGATGATGGAATTGTGGTCACTGAAAATATATTTAGAAAATTAGAGGAAGGATTAAGTTTAAAGGATGCGGCAAGAGAAGGAAGTAAAGAAATTTTCTTTGCGGTTATTTCCACATCAATTACACTTGCAGTGGTATTCATGCCAGTGATTTTTTTACAAGGATTTATAGGTTCCTTATTTAAAGAATTTGGAGTGGTAGTGGCAGGGGCCGTTTTAGTATCCGCATTTGTATCATTAACGATTACGCCTGTGTTGAATGTGTACTTGAATCGTAAAGATGGCAAACAAGGAAAGTTTTATGAGCAGACCGAACCGTTTTTTAAAGGCATGGAAAATGGCTATAAAAATTTATTGGATAAATTTTTAAAAGTGCGTTGGATGGCATGGGTAATTGTTGTTGCATGTGTGGGTATTATTATTTTAATTGGAACCACTATTCAATCCGAGTTAGCACCCATGGAGGACAAGGGTACCGTGCGTGTTACAATGACTGGACAGGAGGGTACTAGCTTTGATGAGATGCGTGGTAATTTGCTAAGAACCATTCGTTTGATGCAGGACTCTGTTCCTGAACATGCATTTACCTGGGGAAGTGTGCCAGGATATGGTGGCTCAAGTGGAAGTAGTAGTGCTTCTGGAAGGATTGGATTTGTGCCTTTATCTGAGCGAAAAAGAAGCCAAACAGAAATCGTAAATGATTTAAATAAAAAGCTAAAAAAATTCAAAGACGTAAGAGTGTTTGTGGTGGAAGAGCAAACTATTTCGGTAGGTATTTCCTCGAGAGGCTCCTTGCCAGTTCAGTTTATAATACAGAATTTGGATTTCCAAAAAATACGCAACGTCATTCCTGAATTTTTAGATGCTGCTCGAAAAGATAAAACTTTCCAAAATGTGGATGTGAATTTAAAATTCAATAAACCTGAATTTGATTTGAACATTGACCGTATGCGCGCGCGCGATTTGGGTTTAACCACTGCTGATATTTCTCAGGCATTACAATCGGCATTCAGTGGTGCCAGATCCGCCTATTTTATTATGAACGATCGTCAATATGAAGTAATTACGCAAGTGCCAAGATCGGATCGTAACTCGCCTGCAGATATTAATAAAATATATTTACGTAATAACCGTGGTGAGAGTATTCCAATTTCAAGTGTATTGACTGTTACTGAAAATAGTAACCCACCAAGTTTATATCATTACAACAGATTTAATTCAGCTACAATTTCTGCATCTTTAGCAGAAGGAAAAACGATTGGAGATGGGGTAGCTGCGATGGAACGAATTTCAAAAGAAAAATTAGATGAAAGTTTCCAAACAGCTTTAAGTGGTCCATCAAGAGATTACAAAGAGAGTTCCTCCAATATTGCGTATGCATTAATTTTAGCGTTGATTTTAATTTATTTAGTGCTTGCTGCGCAGTTTGAAAGTTTCAAGGATCCTTTCATTATTATGATTACTGTGCCTTTGGCGATCGCAGGCGCATTAATATTTTTATGGCTATTTGGACAAACTTTAAATATATTTTCAGAAATTGGAATTATCATGTTGATTGGACTCGTGACCAAGAATGGAATTTTAATTGTTGAATTTGCTAATAAAAAAAGAGCTGCGGGCTTGGAGTTAAAGGAAGCAGTACTTGTAGCTGCATCACAAAGATTCCGTCCTATCTTAATGACAAGTTTGGCTACGGCACTCGGCGCACTTCCAATTGCAATAAGTATTGGTGCTGCTGCTACTAGTCGTAAACCGCTTGGGACCGTTATCGTAGGTGGATTGATGTTTTCATTGGTACTTACCTTGTTTGTGATTCCAGCAGTATACACTTATGTATCAAGCAAGCATAAAAGAAAAATTGATTAATTTAGCGAAGATGGGTGGAAATTAAATTTGAATACGATTCAAGTTTAATTTTGTGTATCTTAAATTGCCAAACGAAAAATTATGCCTAATCAACGATTTTTATCATTGGATGTTTTTAGAGGAATGACCATTTGCTTAATGATCATTGTAAATACACCAGGTGATTCTTCACTCACTTTTGCTCCTTTTTTACATGCGAGTTGGCATGGCTTTACACCCACGGATTTAGTTTTTCCTTCCTTTTTATTTGCGGTTGGAAATTCATTAAGTTTTATTGAACCTACTTGGGCTAAATTAAATAATAGTACTGTTTTATTGAAAATTGGAAAACGCACAGCCTTGTTATTTTTAATAGGCTATTTAATGTATTGGTTTCCTTTCACAGGCAGTATTGAGAATACCCGAATTATGGGTGTTTTACAACGCATTGCACTATGTTATGGCTTCGCTTCCTTGATTGCATATTATATGCATGAGCGCGTGGTGATGATTTTATCTGGTTTATTATTATTACTGTATTGGTATCTTTCCTATAAGTTTGGAGATATAGGCGATCCCTATAGCATACATGGTAATGCAGGTTTAAAATTAGATACTTGGTTGATGGGCGAACCACATCTATACCATGGCGAAGGATTTGGGTTTGACCCAGAGGGTTGGTTAAGCACGATACCTTCCATAGTGAATGTCCTAATTGGATATCGTGTAGGTAAGTTTATACAAGAACAAGGAAAGACCTATGAGGGTTTGGCCTTATTATTTATGTGGGGTGCAGGGTTTATATTTTTAGCCTTTATGTGGAATTACCAATTCCCGATCAATAAAAAACTATGGACTAGCTCCTTTGTTATGTTAACGGTTGGTATTGATATGGTCGTTATTGCCACCATCATTTATCGTGTTGAATTACAAAGGCAATTACAGTTTTCTAGCTTTTTTACTGTTTTTGGACAAAATCCATTGGTTATTTACCTTTTTTCAGAGTTACTCGTTGTTACTTTATATCTGGTGCAAGGGCCTAGTGGCTTACCCTTATATACCTGGATTTATCAGAATACCTTTGCCAATTTAGCACCTTATTGGGGCTCCATGGGATTTGCCTTTACAGCGATGTTGATATGCTGGCTATTGGGTTATATATTAAATAAATATAAGATATATATCAGGGTGTAAATCTTATTACTCCATTTTCTTCCATTTGTTTTTTTAGGAGCCTTAAACAATGTACCTTTGCAGCCTTAAAACAGTACATGGAAATAAGAAACATCGCTATTATCGCCCACGTTGACCACGGTAAAACTACCTTGGTGGACAAAATTTTGCACGCAACTAAAGTATTCAGAGATAACCAGGAGACTGGGGACTTGATTATGGATAGCAATGAATTAGAACGTGAAAGAGGTATTACTATCTTAAGTAAAAACGCTTCAGTAACCTATAAGGACGTTAAGATTAACGTAATTGATACACCAGGTCACAGTGACTTTGGTGGCGAGGTGGAGCGTGTATTAAAAATGGCAGATGGTGTTTGTTTGTTAGTAGATGCTTTTGAAGGCCCAATGCCGCAAACGCGTTTCGTATTACAAAAAGCATTACAGTTGAATTTAAAGCCAATTGTAATTATTAATAAAGTGGACAAGGAAAACTGTCGTCCTGACGAAGTGCATGATGCAGTATTCGAATTGTTTTTCAATTTAGATGCAACAGAAGACCAATTAAATTTCCCTACTTTTTATGGTAGTGGTAAAAATGGTTGGTTCAATGATAGCCTTACCCCTTGTACAGATATCTTCCCTTTAATGGATGGTATTTTGAAATATGTACCAGGACCTGATGTTAAGGAAGGCCATACACAAATGCAAATCACTTCATTGGATTATTCTTCTTTCTTAGGTCGTATTGCGATTGGTAAAGTAGAAAGAGGTACTATTAAAGAAGGTCAAAATATTGTTTTGGTGCAAGCGGATGGTAGCATCAAAAAAAATAAAGTAAAAGAATTATACGTTTTTGAAGGAATGGGTAAGCGTAAAGTATCTGAAGTTGTTTCAGGTGACTTATGTGCTGTAGTTGGTTTAGAAGAATTTAATATTGGTGATACCATTGCGGATCCAGAAAATCCAGAAGCTTTACCAATTATTAGTGTTGATGAGCCTACCATGAGTATGACTTTTAGTATTAACAATTCCCCTTTCTTTGGTAAGGAAGGAAAGTTTGTAACTTCTCGTCACATCCGTGATCGTTTAATGAAAGAGACAGAAAAGAATTTGGCTTTGCGTGTGGAAGAAACAGATAGTGCAGATAGTTTCTTGGTATTTGGTCGTGGTATTTTGCATTTAGGGGTATTGGTGGAAACCATGCGTCGTGAAGGATATGAGTTAACGGTCGGCAATCCACAAGTATTGGTTAAAGAAATAGATGGCAAAAAACATGAGCCATTTGAGATATTAGTAGTGGATGTACCTGCTGATTTTAGTGGTAAAGTAATTGACTTAGTTACCCAAAAGAAAGGCGAAATGTTGATCATGGAATCAAAAGGAACCATGCAGCATTTAGAGTTTGATATTCCTTCAAGAGGATTGATTGGACTTCGTTCTCAAATGTTGACGCAAACTGCAGGTGAAGCTGTAATGGCACACCGATTTAATGAATACAAACCTTGGAAAGGACCTATTCCTGGAAGAAGTAATGGTGTATTGGTTGCGAAGTTTGGTGGAACAACAACTGCTTACTCTATTGATAAATTACAAGACAGAGGACGTTTCTTTATAGAACCAGGTGAGGAAATTTATGCAGGTCAAGTATTGGCGGAGCACATTAAGCCAGGTGATTTAAATATCAACGCGGTGGAGATGAAAAAATTAACCAACCACCGTGCGAGTGGATCTGATGATAGCGTAAGAATTACCCCTAAAGTGCAATTCACTTTAGAGGAGTGTATGGAATACATTCAATTTGATGAGTGTATTGAAGTAACACCTAAGTCAGTTCGTATGCGTAAATCTATCTTAGACGAAAACAACAGAAGCAAGGCAACGAAAGCCGCGTCTAATTAATAATTAGTACCAATTTTTCATTGAAAAATAAATTGGCAATAATCATTCTCTTATGATTTTATTAAAAAGCCTCCCGATGCATCGGGAGGCTTTTTAAATGCTTCTTTATGAATGATAAAAAAAGAGTCCCGATTTATCGGGACTCTTTTTTTTGGGAGTAATAATTTTGAATGCGGAATTGCTTTTATTTTAAATAGGCTTATTCAATGCTTTCCAAAGTAAATCTTTCAACTCTACTAAATTCTTTTGCGTAGCAGAGGAAATAAATATATGTGGAATATTTTTCGGAAGTTCTTTTACAATGGCATCCGTTAATTCTTGGTCTAATAAATCCGACTTGCTAATGGCAATGATGAATTCCTTTTGTAAAAGTTCTGGATTGAATTCGGCTAGTTCATTTTTAAGAATTTCAAATTCTTTTTTATGATCATTACTGTCGGATGGAATAATAAAAAGTAAAACAGCATTTCTTTCAATATGTCTTAAAAAGCGATGGCCCAAACCTTTGCCTTCCGCTGCGCCTTCAATAATGCCCGGTAAATCCGCAATACAAAATGATCGATTATCGCGATATGCCACCATACCTAATTGCGGCGTTAATGTGGTGAAAGCGTAGTTGGCTATTTTAGGTTTTGCTGCAGTAATGACTGAAAGTAGCGTTGATTTTCCAGCATTCGGGAACCCAACCAATCCCACATCTGCTAAAACTTTTAATTCAATTTGTTTCCAACCTTCAATACCATCTTCTCCTGGTTGTGCATGTTCTGGCACTTGATTGGTGGGTGTTGCAAAATTAGAGTTACCTAAACCACCTCGTCCCCCTTTGGCTAATATAATTTCTTGTCCATCGGTTAATATTTCCGCTTCTACTTTTCCTGTTTCTTCATCTCTTGCGATTGTTCCCAATGGCACTTCAATGATAATATCCTTACCATCCTTTCCAGTACAATTGTTTTTACTTCCACCTTCGCCGTCTTCTGCGATTACATTTTTAAAATAGCGTAAATGTAATAAGGTCCATAATTGCGCATTACCCTTTAAAATGATATGCCCGCCTCGACCACCATCGCCGCCATCTGGGCCACCTTTGGCTGTTAATTTGTTACGCATTAAATGACGCGCACCAGCGCCACCATGTCCACTATGACAAAATATACGGATGTAATCAATAAAATTATTTCTTTCAGACACAGGAATGTATTTGACGCAAAGTTAAGACAATCCTAGTTGGAGTTGCTTTTTATTAAATGAAACCTTTTGCGCTGCTTTATTTGATTAATTTTAAACCATCAATTAAAATGGTCACCATATTTTGTTCCAATTCGTTCGCAGTAATTTTTTTGGTAGAACGATGCCAACTTTCAATACCACTCACCGCGTGTAAAAAAATTAACACTACTGTTGGCGCATCGATATTTTTAATTTCTTTGTTTCTAATCCCTTCTTCAATAATGGCTGCAATCCTTTTGCGATATACTCTTCGTTGATTTTGATAATTGGACAAATAAGGATCAGACAAGTGTTTCCACTCTCGGTCACTAACATAAACCTCCTCGTAATTATGGATCATTTCAGTAATATGGAAACGAAGTAATTTTTCCATTTTTTCGAGGGAGGAAATGTTTTCAGATTCTATTTCATCCATTTTCAACACAAATTTATTCGCTACACTGAATACTAATTCATGTAATAACTCGCTCTTCGATTTTATATGATTGTATAAGCTTGCTGCTTCCACACCAACAGCCTCTGCTAAATCACGCATGCTTGCAGCTTTATATCCTTTTTCTCTAAATAGGGTGGCAGCTTTACGTACTATGACATCCTTTCTAGATCCGTTTTTTTCAGTCTTAATTCTAGCCATTTTCTAATTTTTTGATCAATTTGTTAGTACAAAATTATAGATTTAATTCTTTAAATTAGGTATCTTTTTAAAATAAAACCCCATTTTTGTTAGTTTTTTGATTATCAAGTGATTACAAATTGGCTTGGCCCTTTTGGACTAACGCAATTTACTTAACAGTAAAAATCGTAGTTTAGCAGCTGAAAATAAAACAATACACATGTCATTAGTTGTAGTAGGATCCATGGCCTTTGATGCCATTGAAACACCCTTTGGGAAAAGTGATAAAATCATTGGCGGAGCAGCAACTTACATTGCTTGGTGCGCTTCCAATTTTACCACTGTAAAGCAAATTTCAGTAGTGGGTGGCGATTTTCCGCAATCCGAGTTAGATGCCTTAGCAAATAGAGGCGTTATTTTGGAAGGGGTGCAAATTAAAAAAGACGAAAAAACATTTTTTTGGAGCGGTAAGTATCATTTAGATATGAATAGCCGTGATACGATCGAAACACAATTAAATGTGTTAGAAAATTTTGAGCCTGTGGTTCCGGATAGTTATCAGGATTGTGAAATATTAATGTTGGGAAATTTAGTGCCAGGTGTTCAAAGTAGTGTGATCAAACAAATGAAAAAACGTCCTAAGTTAATTGTAATGGACACTATGAACTTTTGGATGGAAATTATGATGGATGATTTATTACATACAATCAGTTTGGTGGATGTATTGATGGTGAATGATAGTGAAGCGCGTCAATTAAGTGGAGAATATAGTTTGGTTAAAGCGGCTAAAAAAATTATGGCCATGGGTCCCAAATACTTAATCATTAAAAAAGGAGAGCACGGGGCATTGTTATTCCATGAGAATGAAGTGTTTTTCGCTCCAGCTTTACCTTTAGAAGAAGTATTTGATCCAACCGGCGCTGGTGATACTTTCGCAGGTGGATTTGTAGCACATTTGGCTAAAACCAAAGATTTTTCTTTTAACAATATGAAATCTGCAATTATCGTAGGTAGCGCATTGGCTAGCTTCTGCGTAGAGAAATTTGGTACGCAAAGATTAACTGAAATCAGCGAGGCTGATATTAAGGAGCGCATACAATCGTTCGTTCAGTTGGTCAATTTTGATATTGAACTAGTATAAATTTGGTAAAATCAATACATCCAATTAATTTTGTTGTACAATGATGAAAAATAAACATACAAAACAAATTAAGAAACCCCTATAATAGGAAGGTGCTGATTGTTAGTATGCGAATAAATATACTCAGAAGCCTTCCAATAAAATGGAAGGCTTTTTTCTTTTACTAAGTTTTTGTAAAATAGAACACTTGAAAAAGAAAAACCTGATAATTTCAAAGTGCTTAAAAGTGCTTTGAGTTCTTCGACAAGGATAATAATAACGTAAAAAAATAAAAAAATGAAAGTTGCAGTTGTAGGAGCCACAGGGCTAGTAGGAACAAAAATGTTGCAAGTATTAGCGGAACGAAATTTTCCAGTAACTGAATTAATTCCTGTTGCATCGGCGCGCTCAGCAGGTAAGGAAATAATATTTAAGGGCAAACCTTATAAGGTGGTAACCATGGAGGAAGGGATTGCTGCAAAACCAGCTGTTGCTTTATTTTCAGCAGGAGGTAGTACCTCACTAGAGTGGGCGCCAAAGTTTGCAGAAGCAGGTATTCGTGTGATTGATAATTCCTCTGCATGGAGAATGGATCCAACAAAAAAATTAGTGGTGCCGGAAGTAAACGCATCTGTTTTAACAGCCAACGATTTAATTATTGCGAATCCAAATTGCTCTACCATTCAAATGGTAGTTGCTTTGCAGCCATTGCATGATAAATATAAAATTAAAAGAGTGGTGGTAAGCACTTATCAAAGTGTAACAGGTACTGGAAAAAAAGCAGTGGATCAATTAATGGAAGAAAGAAAAGGAAATCAAATGCCTGTCGCTGATATGGCTTACAAGTATACGATTGATTTAAATGCTATTCCGCAGATTGATGTTTTTTTAGAGAATGGCTATACCAAAGAGGAAATGAAAATGGTCAAGGAAACTTGCAAGATTATGCAAGATGATAATATTAAAGTAACAGCGACTACCGTTCGTATTCCAGTAATGGGTGGGCATAGTGAAAGCGTAAATGTTGAATTTGAAAATGAATTTGATTTAAATGAATTGATCTCATTACTTGCCACTGCGCCTGGTGTGGTTGTGCAACAAAATGATGGCGATCAATTTTATCCAATGCCTTTATGGGCACACGAAAAGGATGAAGTATTTGTTGGCCGTTTGCGTAGAGATGAAACACAAGCGAGAACATTAAATATGTGGATTGTAAGTGACAACTTGCGTAAAGGTGCCGCTACCAATGCCATTCAAATTGCAGAGTACCTGGCCGCAAAAGGAATTATTTAAAATGGTATAGCAAGATTTAATTTTTTATAAGCTCTATAAAATCCGCCTCGGTAATAATTTTTATCGAGGCTATTTTTTTGGCTTTCTCTAATTTGCTTCCAGCATCTTCGCCAACGACTAAGTAATTTAATTTACTACTAACGCCGCCTAGGATATGTCCGCCTCTTGCTTCTACCATTGCTTCAGCATCAGCGCGTTTCAATTGTGTGAGGGTCCCTGTAAATAAAAAATTTAATCCTGCTAAGTTTCCGTCAACAGCAGTTGTATTGGTTTGAATCATATTTAAACCCAAGGATTCAAGTTCTTGAATCATTGCAATATTACTTTCCTCATGAAAGTACGCGTAGATACTTTTTGCCACTTTTACACCAACATCTTCAAAAGATTGTAATTGTTCTTCCGTAAAATTGGTTAAATCTAAAATATGTTGAATTTGAGAGGCCACCGTTTTTGCCGTTGTTTCTCCTACAAAACGAATTCCCAAGCCATAGATAAGTCGATACAATGGTTGATTTTTGGAATGAGCAATCGCAGCTTGTAAATTTTCAATACTCTTTTTTCCAAAGCCTTCGAGTTGGGTCACTTTATTAAAATCCAAGGTATACACTGCAGGAACATTTGGAAGAATCCCTAAATCATAAAATTTACGAATATTGGCTTCTCCAAAACTTTTGATGTCCATGGCATCTTTGCTAACGAAGTGAATGATTCGTTCCACTATCTGTGCTTTACACAATGGACTTATACATCGCCAAACCGCTTCGGCTTCTTCTTTTTCTAATGTAGCGTCACACGCTGGGCAAGTAGTAGGAAAGGAGATCATTTTTTCAGTACCCTTCCGCAATGAACTTATAGATTGTACAATTTGTGGAATTACATCACCTGCACGTTCAATAATTACGGTATCTCCCAGTCGAATATCTTTTTCTTTGATGTACTCCTCGTTGTGCATGGAAATACTTGATACGGTTACGCCACCTAATGCTACTGCTTGTAGTTTGGCTACTGGGGTTACAGCGCCAGTGCGACCTACTTGAAATTCTACGTTTTCAATAATGGTGGTTGCTTGGCGGGCTTTAAACTTATACGCAATGGCCCATCTTGGGTGATGGGAAGTCATTCCTAATGTCTCCTGTAAAGGCACGTCATCTATTTTAATTACGAGCCCATCAATGTCATATGGCAATTGATCGCGTCCAATTTCAAAAGATGTACAATAATCAATTACGTTATTTATGCCTTCTAAAATTTTTCTTTCTTTTTGCGGTGATCTGAATCCTAAATTCCATAACAAGGATAAAGTGCCACTATGGGTTTGTAAAAGCGGGGTAAGTTTTGCGCCAGGAATTGGAAGTACATAACTAATATGATAAATAAATGCATCTAAATTTCGTTCGCCTACTTCTTTTGGATCCTTCATGCGTAAACTACCTGCAGCGGCATTTCGAGGATTGGCAAGTGGTGCTTGTTGCTTTAGTTTTAATTTTTCATTAAATGCAGCAAA
>CAJBLA010000156.1 GCA_903953815.1 uncultured Bacteroidota bacterium
GGAAGTATTCCATTAAATAAATTTGAAAAGTCGGATACCCCCATCGCCTTGGTTTTTGGGAATGAAGTGGATGGGGTGGATAATGAAGTCATCGCACTTTGTGATGGCGTCATTGAAATACCACAATGGGGGATGAAACATTCCTTAAATATATCCGTAGCCGCTGCGGTGGTCCTTTGGGAATTAGTGCGTTCGTAAAACAATAAAAATGAGTCAAGTAAAAAATTATTTAAGTTTAGTCAAATTCTCGCATACTATTTTTGCAATGCCTTTTGCACTCATTGGATTTGTGTTGGGTTTAAGAGATCATTTTATACACCAAACCTCGGTGGATCAGGTAGGGTTCAAGTTTTTTTTAGTACTGGTATGTATGGTTACGGCACGTTCAACTGCCATGGCCTTTAATCGTTATTTAGATAGGCATTTTGATAAATTAAATCCACGCACTGCCATCAGAGAAATACCTGCAGGTATTATTAAAGCAGAAAAAGCCATGGTATTTATTGGTATAAATATGGCGGTATTTATTTTAGCTACTTATTTTATTAATGCCATTTGTTTTTATTTGTCACCGGTTGCATTATTCGTGATTTTATTTTATAGCTATACCAAACGCTTTACTTACTTATGCCATTTGGTTTTAGGCATCGGTTTGTCCTTAGCGCCTATTGGTGCTTACTTAGCGGTAACGGGCAGCTTTGATATATTACCATTATTATTTTCATTCGCCGTTATTTTTTGGGTAAGTGGCTTTGATATTATTTATGCTTTGCAGGACATTGATTTTGATCAATCACAGTCATTGTATTCCATACCAAGTCAGTGGGGCTTAAAGCAATCATTAAGCATTTCACGTGTACTTCATTTTTTATCAGCATCACTTGTTATTGCTGCTTATTTTGTAGGCGACTTTCATTTTCTATATCTTTTTGGGTTGCTCATTTTTATTGGAATGTTGATTTACCAACAAAGTATTGTTAAGCCATATGACCTTAGTAAAGTAAACCTCGCATTTATGACTGCCAATGGAATAGCGAGTATTGTATTTAGTGTTTTTGTTATTGGCGCCATGCTTATTCAAATGTATCTTTAACCAGTATAATAAATTAACCTTGCCTAGAATTATTTGTATAGATTATGGTGGAAAAAGATGTGGCTTAGCAGTGACTGATCCACTTCAAATTATTGCGACTGCATTATTAACAGTGGAGACCAAAAATTTATATACTTTTTTAGCGGATTATTTTAAGAAGGAGGAAGTGGAACTTATTTTAATTGGGGAGCCGCTTAATTTGGATAATACGCCAACACACGCTACACCTTTGGTAAAAAAAGCCATTGTGGATCTTGAAAAAAAATTTCCCACCATACCCGTGGTTACCGTGGATGAAAGATATAGTTCCAAAAATGCAGTGCGCGCCATGGTGGAGATGGGGATGAAAAAAGTGGACAGAAGAGATAAGAAAAACATTGATTTAGTGGCAGCAACCATGTTATTGCAGGAATATCTGTCGTACCGCTCCTAAAACCACCATTTATTGATAACTTTGCACCCAATATCTGCAAGGGTATTCCAGTTTTTTAAATAAAGATGAAATTATGATTTTACCTATTGTTGCTTATGGAGCAGCCATACTTCGAAAAGTGAGTGAGCCGATTGATGCGGATTATCCTAATTTGACCAAAGTCATTGCGGATATGTGGGAAACCATGTATGAAAGTAATGGGGTAGGATTGGCTGCGCCACAGGTGAATAAAAACATTCGTTTATTTGTCATGGATAGTGCACAGATATTTGAAAGCAAAGAACCTGAGGATGAAACTTATGTGGATGCACCAGGATTTAAAAAAGTATTTATTAATGCGCAAATAGTTTCAACGGGTGGAGTGGAATGGATATATAATGAAGGTTGTTTGAGTATCCCTAAAATCAGAGAGGATGTATTACGACCAGCGGAGGTTACTTTAAGTTATATGGATGAAAATTTTGTTGCACATACGGAAACATTTAATGGGATATCCGCAAGAGTCATATTACATGAATATGATCATATTCAAGGAAAATTATTTATTGATTATTTAAAGCCCTTGCGCAGAAAAATATTACAAGGCAAATTGAACGATATTTCCAAAGGGAAAGTAAGGGTAGATTACAAAATGACACAGATTAAATAATTATGCTAAAAGCTTAACGTAACTACATGATTAAAAAATTGCTCCTTTTTGTTTATTTAGTTTTCGCATTTAACATGCAATTAAGGGCGCAGGATACCGTGTTTAATGTGGATGGGCAAAAATTTACTTTAACGGATGCTATTGTTCGTAATCACTTTGATTATAAGGATATTTTAAATCGTATTAAGCAGGATACGAGCTTTTATAAAGCTTTTAAAACATTGCGGACTATTGGCTATAGTTCATATAATTATATCCAAATGATGGATGAGAACAATAAGTTGCAGGCTTCCTTAAATAGCAAAACAAGACAAAATAAAATAGCCGGTTGCCGTACCATGGAGGTGTTAGAAGAAAAAGTAATTGGCAATTTACGCAATAACAAAGGGGAGTATAATTACACTACGCCCGCCTTATACGCGAGCTTGTTTTTTACCAAAGGAAGTATTTGTGGGGAAACTAATATTGTTTCAGGAAAAAATAGAAAAATAACAGGCTCCGGTATAGATAAAGCAAAGGAGCAATTAAAAATGTTGTTTTTTAATCCGGGTAAAAAAATAGCAGGTATCCCTTTAATCGGAAATAAGTTGGACTTGTTTGATGAATCCGCCCATGAATTATATGATTACAAATTGGATTATGTGGATTACCATGGTCAGTTGGTATATGTATTTGATGTGCAGCCAAAATCGGATTTGGGCTTTTTTGCAAAGGACAGGGTTGTCGTGGATCAAATGACTACCTGGTTTAATCCAAAAACTTTGGAAGTACTCGGGCGCAACTATTCCTTAAGCTACAAAGCTGGGGTATATGATTTTAATGTGCAAATGGAAGTAGAGATGACTTATTTTAACGGAATGCTTGTTCCTAAAATATTAAGGTATAAAGGAAACTGGGATGTGATATTCAAGAAAAGAGAACGTGGTCTTTTTACGGCTACTTTGTTTGATTATAAATTAGCGCAATAGTTCATCGCAAAAATTAGGAGATATTTTACACTGCTAAAAAGCTCTGCTCAATATATTTCACTACTTCAATCAAGCTACCAGTTTCATTAAAAACCCGTAATTGCCTGTCGGCACCGGTGCCCGTTTCAAAAATTTGATGCACTTTTTCAATATGTTTGCGGCTGCCAAGTTCGTCCACCACACCATCTACAAATTCAAGTAATTCATTAATTAAATCCTTGGTGGGTATTTCTTTTTCCTTTCCAAAGTCAATTAATTTTCCATCAATACCATATCGGCTTGCACGCCATTTATTTTCATTGATCAGTGCGCGTTGGTAATTAATGAAA
>CAJBLA010000157.1 GCA_903953815.1 uncultured Bacteroidota bacterium
AGCTAAATTTCCAATCATAGTGGTAAACCCTGCAGCCAATCCGGTACTTGCTGCAAATAATCGATTTTCTGGTATCTCTTTTGATTTTCGATATTCCATATATAACAAAATGCCAATGGTGATTAATATAATAATCGCCATCACTTTTTTAAACATCACCTCATTCATCTCTTTTCCAAAATAAACACCCAATAACACACCCAGTGCCATCCATGGGGTGATTTTCCAAAAATATTTCCATTGTACATGTCTTTTATAATAGGCCACGGCTGCAATATCAGCAAAACATAAAAGGGGAAGTACAATACCCGTCGAGCTTTTGCTACCAAAAACAATTGCCATGATGGTGACACTGAGCATATCAACACCTTTTACGCCACCTTTGGTTAAGCCAATAATAAATGCAGCGAGAATGATGAGTATCCATTCAGTACCAGAAAAATGAAATGCAGTTTCTAAGTCCATATAATGACGCTAAATTATAGCATAAATTACTTGAAAAATCATTTCAATTTATTATGCGATCCATCGCAGTTGGGCATTCTTTTTGAAAGTCCACATGTGCAGTCATTCATGCCTTTACCACACATTATTTTAGAAGCTTGTTTGTGAATGCGTGCAATTCTAGTTTCAGATTGTTTGGCACCTGAAAAATGAATTAAATAACCTCTTTGTCTACCTGGCGTCAATGATTCAAAAGCTTTTTTTAACGCTGCATCTTTTTTAAATATTTGTTGTAATTCTACAACGGATATTGCTTCAGCTTTTGATTCCCCTGTATATTTTATTCCGTTTTTTTCTAGGGCTATCGCTTCTTTAATAAAGGATTTGATAATTTTTGATTTTTTTTCAATCTCTTTAATATCCGTGAACCTCATTTGCCTAGAAGCTTGCGTATTCTCACCTGCTTTAATTAAAATTCCAGTTTTGTCCTGTAACAATGCACCCTTAAAAAAACCAAGATCACAATGATTTTTAAATGCTTGAATTATTACAACAATCCCTTTATTGATAGTGTAACAGGGTATTCCCCATTTTATTTCTTCCTCTAATTGACATGCTAATAGTATCTCTCTTAAAATGAGCATTTCCTTTTTCCATTTCTTTGCTTTAGCTAAGTATATGTCAACTTCCTTATTCATTGCAAGATACTAACTCAAGTTTCATCATAAAATCTGTTTGCTGCTCATCACCCAATTTAAAAATATGGGTATCAAATGTAATAAAGCCATTTTTTTTATAAAAATTGATGGCTCTTTTATTATTCTCCCAAACGCCTAACCAAATGTAATCAACATTATTTTGTTGGGCGATTGCTAAGGCTTTTTGATAAAGTAGTTGTCCTACATTTTTGCCTTGGTATTCCCTCAAAACGTATATACGCTCTATTTCGAGTGCAGTACTATCTTTTATTTCAGTTTGAGATTCGCCAAAGTTTACTTTTAAATAACCAATTGCATTTGTATCATCCTTAGTATCAACCAGCGCCAAATAAAATTCAGAATGCGTATTATTTATTTCAGATTCTAGTTTTTCAATCGAAAAACTTTCAGCCAAATATTTATTTAGGTTTTCGGGGGTATTATATTCCCTAAATGTTTCAGAAAAAGTGGTAATCCCAATTTTTTGTAATGGTACTACATCGTCAATACTTACTTTTTTCAGTGTGATGTTTGACATTCGCTAAATAAATTTGATTTACTATTTAAAATTAAAAATAAATGGTAAAACAAAAATAATGATTGCAGTCCATATGCTATATACAGGTAAATACGTGGCAATGCTAGTTTCCACTGCTGCTATTTCGGCTTTACCTCGAACAGTTTTAAATAATTTATAAGAGACCATTAACAGGTGTATAAAAATTAAGATATTTCCGCCTAAAACCGCAATTCTGTTAGGGGTGATACCAAATTCAAGAATTCTATAACTAATAGCCGCAAGAGCGATACTATTAATGATGATGGTTAAAAAGGATAGCGCAAACAATAAAAATAAATTAAAAAGTCCTTTGTTGTTTTTACCAGCTTCAGCAACTGAAAACAGAATCAAAGCCATAACGCCTATTAATAATACATTAAAAACCAAAAGTAAGTTTCTGTCATTGTAGGGGTATTTGCCTGTATAAATAACCGCTGTTAAATAAACCAACAAATTAATAAACACCAATGGTGTAAATATTTTTGCTATAATAGGAGAAACCTTATTTATTAATTGGGGATTATTTTGCAATAAGTAGGTGGCAGTCATTGGTACAGCTGCAATCCACCAAATGGCAAAATATGTAAAATAAAATTCTTCAATTTTAATATTAATTAGTTCAAATAATCCAAAAGTGATCACACTAAATACCATGCAGGATAATAATATAATTGCGCACATAATAATTAAGTCGCCATTGAATTTTAAAAATTCAATCTTTTTAGTATTATTCTTTAAGCTAGCTCCAATATATACATAACCAAGGATACTCCATAATAACAATGGTAAGTGAATTTGAACTAACATTGCCGAATCACTTTTATTAAAATCTGGAATTAAATTGATATATATCGCGGATATTACAATCGCTATTACTGGGAATAATATTTTGTTTAGATTAATTTGCTGTCTCCAAATAAAATAGGCACTTAAAATAGAAAATACAAGGAGTGCAACATTTTTTGCGAAAAATGATTCTTCATTGATACCTGTTATATTGGGTATATTAGCGATAAGCCCACCCACTAATATGAACACAATTACAGCCAATATTTCATTTTTACTGCCCAATGCTATTTTTTCACCTTCGAAATTTAATCGTTCATTCCAAACCTGTAATCCTATTTTGTCCTTATAATTAGGGTATATCTCGTTAAACTGCTTCTTAAATTCAGCATTATTTTCTCTATATAATTTTTCAAGCTGTACTGGGTTGTCGATTTGGGCTAGTATATTATTTTTCATTTTAATGTGTTTTAGGTGAATGGAATGGGGCCTAATCATTTATTTTGTTAAATAAAAGTAGACTTTAATGTAGCTATTCATCAACATTTGGGTTATATTATTTTAAACGGTGCAATGATAATTTCAATGGATTGTATGTTATTTGTGATTTACCTTTATGTTTAATTATGAGTAATAAAATTGCAATTTTAATTGGTGCCACTGGTGCCACAGGATCGGAATTACTAATCCAATTATTAAATGACCCCTATTTTAGTAGCGTGGTGGTGTTAACAAGACGTGCAATTGATTTAGCAAATCCTAAACTTCAGGTTCATATTGTTGATTTTGATAATACCATTACTTGGTCGCACCTTGTGAAAGGCGACGTTTTGTTCTCCACCTTAGGAACTACTTTAAGGGTGGCTAAAACAAAAGCAAATCAATTTAAGATTGATTATACCTATCAATATCAAGTAGCAAAAGCTGCAAGTGATAATGGGGTTAATACCTATATTTTAGTTTCTTCCTATGGAGCTAATGAAAACAGTTTTTTCTTTTATCCTAAAACTAAAGGGAAGTTAGATGCGGATGTACAAAAATTATCCTTTAAACAGATCCATATTTTTAGGCCTGGAATTTTACAACGCCAGCCTTCCAAGTTAAGACCAGTTGAAAAAATAAGTATACTCATTATCAACGTTTTAAATAAGTTGGGTTTGTTAATGAAGCAAAAACCCATGCCAGTTGGGTTATTGGCTGAGAAAATGATTTTAGTTGCTAAAAAACAAG
>CAJBLA010000158.1 GCA_903953815.1 uncultured Bacteroidota bacterium
AATCCTTATGGGGTCAGTAAAAATGAATTTGATAAATGGGCAATAGCGCAAGCTAGTCAACCACCTGTTTGGACGGGTTTGAAATTCTTTAATGTGTATGGTCCAAATGAAGGACACAAGGGCCGAATGGCAAGTGTAATTTTTCATGCATTCAATCAAATCAAAGAAACAGGATTAGTTAAATTATTTAAAAGTCACCGACCTGATTTTAAGGATGGGGAACAATTACGTGATTTTGTGTATGTCAAAGATGTGGTAAAATTGATTGGTTGGATGTTGCATGAAATGTTTGCGCAACAATGGAGTAAAGAAAAAAATGGCTTATATAATTTAGGTACAGGCCAAGCTCGTAGTTTTTATGATTTGGCTGCCAATACTTTTATTGCACAAGGTTTACAGCCTAATATTGAATTTATTGATATGCCACTTGATATCAGAGATAAGTACCAATACTTTACCGAAGCCAATATGAATAAGCTTCGCACAGCCGGATACACTGCACCCTTTTCAAGTTTGGAAGAGGGGGTTGGTGATTATGTTAAAAATTATCTGTTTCCAGAAAAGGGATATTGATTTTTTCTTTCACACAGAACGTTTTAAAGAAGCCCTTCAAAATAGTTTCATGTAGCCAAATTTGGCTGCGTGCCGAGGAGGCAAATGAAATTCTATTTTGAAGGGCGCTTTATTTATTGAAATAATCGTTATTTGGATTAATGCGCTTTTAAAAATGCAATCGCTTTCGCATACGCATCTTCAGTTGCAGCAGCATTAAAACTTGGATTGCTTGGATTGGCAAAACCATGGCCTGCTTCATATCTATTCACGGATAAATTTTTACCCGCCTCTTTCATATTCTTTTCAAAATCATTCACTAATGCAGGAGAAGGGCTTTGGTCTTTGTTGCCAAAGAAACCAATGATATCACATTGGATGGATTTTAATTTTTCCATGTTCGTTTCAGGTCGACCATAATACATTACGGATCCTTTTGCTTGTGGTCCAGCAAGGATGGCTGTTTGTAAACTCCACATACCACCAAAACACCAACCCACACTATATATGGCAGCTTTACTGCCGGCATATTTAATAGCACCTTGAACAATAGCAGTCATTCTTTCCATATTGGCGCCGCGCATTAATTTCATGGCACTGTCTGGTGTTGCAGCCACTTTTCCATCATACATATCCACTGCAATTACATTCACATTACCAAGGTCGGTATAATATTTATCTGATTCTATTTTTACATTGTCATTCAATCCCCACCATTCTTGAATTACAATTAAATATTTATTGGTTTTCTTTTTAGCAGGGATAAAATAAGCATAAGCTTGTTTGCCGTCGGCTGCATCAAATTCAATCATTTTTCCCAATAAGTTTTCTGGATTTACCACCATAGGGTTCGGATGCATTGCTGCAAAAGCAGGGGTGCTTGCCTCCAGTTGATAGGCTTGTTGTGTTTCCATATTGAGGCATTCTATAACCTCTTTTTTATCCATGGACGGATATTGGTTTTTGGACAATTGCCAGCTCAATAAACTAGCGGCAAAAAGAAGGCTCAAAGCAGCATAAATTAGTTTTTTCATTTTATTTTAGTTGTTTTTAGTAAAGATGTTCACTTTTAAATAACACTTATAAACATTTTTTGTTGGGCCTATAGGATCATTTTTTTCCACCCCTTTTTTGGTGTAGGTTTGTACGACCTCTAAGAATTTTTCCAAATAAAGATAGGTCCTAAAAAGTAAATTAACCATTTTGAGACTGGTTTATACACAATAGTATTTTGCTATTGGGTGTATGCTATTTTCAAAAAAGAAGCAATAATAATATGGCAAAGTATGTATTTGTAACCGGGGGTGTAACGAGTAGTTTGGGTAAGGGCATTATTGCCGCTTCATTGGCTAAATTATTACAAGCCAGGGGCCTCACTGCTACTATACAAAAGTTTGATCCTTATATCAATGTGGATCCAGGTACATTGAATCCTTATGAGCATGGCGAATGTTATGTAACAGAAGATGGTGCTGAAACCGATTTAGATTTAGGGCATTACGAGCGTTTTTTAAGTAGCCCAACTTCCCAAGCAAATAATGTTACTACAGGTCGTATTTATCAGACAGTAATTAATAAAGAAAGAGCAGGTGAATTTTTAGGAAAAACAGTACAAGTAGTTCCACATATCACAGATGAAATTAAGCGCCGCATGTTATTGCTAGGCCAGGATGGAAAATTTGATGTGGTCATCACGGAAATTGGTGGAACAGTGGGTGATATTGAAAGCACTCCTTTTATTGAAACCGTGCGTCAAATTCAATGGGAGTTGCCGGAGGATGATGTCATGGTGGTGCATTTAACTTTAATTCCTTATTTAAATGCTGCTAAGGAATTAAAAACAAAACCTACACAACATAGTGTTAGAATGTTGAGTGAAACAGGGGTTCATCCAGATGTGATTGTTTGTAGAACAGAACATCCATTAAATGATGACATTAAAAAGAAAATTGCCTTATTCTGTAACGTTAAAGCAGGCAATGTAATTGAATCATTAGACGCAAGTACTATTTACGAAGTGCCTTTGTTAATGTTAAAAGAAAAATTGGATTTAATTGTATTAAAAAAATTAAATATTCAAAACTACAAGGAACCTGATTTAACGAAATGGAATATTTTTTTAGATAAATTAAAGCATCCAAAAGCGACTGTAAATATTGGATTAATTGGGAAGTATATTGAACTTCAAGATGCGTATAAGTCCATCCTAGAAAGCTTTATACATGCAGGTGCGATGAATGAAGTGAAGGTAAATGTAGTGAATGTACATAGTGAAAATATCACTGCTGAAAATGCAAAGGCACAATTGTCGGGATTGGATGGTTTATTAGTTGCCCCAGGTTTTGGTAATAGGGGTATTGAAGGAAAAATTATTGCAGTGCAATATGCGCGTGAAAATAAATTACCCTTCTTTGGCATTTGTTTAGGAATGCAAATGGCCGTGATTGAATTTGCGCGTAATATTTTAGGATATGCAGGTGCGCATTCTGTTGAAATGGATCCGCTTTCAAAATTTCCAGTCATTAATATGATGGAGGAGCAAAAGCGAATCACCATGAAGGGCGGAACCATGCGTTTAGGTGCATATCCATGTACGATCACGAAAGATACATTGGCCTATAAAATTTATGGTACCACTGAAATAAGTGAACGCCATCGTCATCGTTATGAGTTTAACAATGACTATTTAAAAGCATTTCAGGATGCAGGTATGTTGACCAGTGGAGTGAACCCAGCGACTGGATTAGTTGAAATTGTAGAATTACCCAATCATCCATTTTTTATTGGGGTACAATACCACCCAGAATTGAAAAGTACGGTGGAATATCCTGCGCCTTTATTTGTTCATTTTATTGCAGCAGCTAAACTTCAAGCAAAAAAATAATTGTCAGCTTGTTATATTGCTAACATTTGTTAGCTTTGGGATATGAATAATATTCGTATCCTCACTTCCACGAGTCTATTTGATGGCCATGATGCTTCTATTAATATCATGCGTCGAGTTTTACAAGAAAAAGGCGTTGAAATTATCCATTTTGGACACAATCGATCGGCACTTGAAATTGCAACCGCTGCGATTGAGGAAGATGTGCAAGGAATCGCGATTACCTCATATCAAGGAGGGCATATTGAATTTTTCACTTACGTAAGAAAGTTATTAAATGATGCAGGATACAAGCATATTATAATTGTAGGTGGTGGTGGGGGAACTATCTTACCTAAAGAAGCAGCAGCATTAGAGAAGATAGGAATATCAAAAATATTTTTACCTGCCGATGGTTTACAATTGGGCATTGAAGGAATGATTAATGAGGTCATTAAATTTTGTAATTATGAATTAAAAAATTTTCCAAAAAATAAATTACCCAAATTAAATTTTTCAAAAAAAATTGATCCGCGTTATTTAAGCAGGGCAATTACTTTATTGCAAAATGGACCTGTAAAAAAAATAGCAAAAAAGAGTAAAAAAAACATTCCAATTATAGGACTTACTGGAACAGGCGGTGCAGGTAAATCAACCGTTTGCGATCGCATCGTGCAATATTTTTTATTAGCCAATCCACAAAAAACCATTGCAGTGATCTCCGTAGATCCAACCAAGCGAAAAACGGGGGGTGCTTTATTGGGTGATCGTATTCGTATGAATGCAATTGATCATCCCAATGTATATATGCGCTCCTTGGCTACGAGGTCGGATAAAAATTCTATCGCAAATTCAATGGATGCAGTCATTGAACTTTGTATTGCCGCTGGTTTTGATAGCATTATTATTGAGACCGCAGGCGTAGGTCAGAATGATGCTACCATTGTTGATTTTGTTAGCATTCCCATGTATGTAATGACGCCCGAGTTTGGCGCACCCACCCAATTGGAAAAAATCAATATGATTGATTATGCGAAAATTATTGCCATTAATAAATTTGATCGAACAGGTGGTTTAGATGCAGTAAGAGATGTACGCAAACAATATCGACGTTCACATCATCAGTGGTCAGATGAAATAAGCAGTATGCCAATTTTTGGAACCATTGCTTCGCATTTTAATGATCCTGGTATGCAAGCAATGTATAATTGTTTGGCAGCGGTGGTATTTCAAACTCATCAACTAAAGTGGCAGACCCTTCCGTGGGAGCCGAATTATAATGAAAATGTGGTCAAAGCACCCACCATTCCAAATAAACGAAATAATTATTTAGGTGAAATTGTGGAAGTGGTTCAAAAAAATAATCATTGGATTGAAGATCAAAAAAATTTGGCATCAAGATGGTATTGCTTTCAGCAGGTATTAAAAGTAGCTTCATTAAAAGAGGATAAGAAAATTTTAAAAGAGAAAACACTTATTGAACAAAAAATTGCGCCTGAGGTAAAGCAGCTTTTATCTGAATGGCCCGAAAAGGCGGCTAGTTATCAGCAACCGTTTTTAGAAACTGACCTCAAGGGAAAAAAGGTAAAACATGCTTTAAGTTTTGAAACGCAATCAGGAACAGTTATTCAAAAAATTCAATTACCCAAGTTTAAGGATTGGGGCGATATTACTGAATGGCATTTGAAGGAAAATCTCCCCGGATATTTTCCATTCACTGCCGGTGTATTTAAGTTGAAGCAGACAGCGGAGGATCCCACCAGAATGTTTGCAGGAGAAGGCAGTCCTGAAAGAACCAATAGTCGATTTCATTTTTTAAGTAAGGGGCAAAGTTCTATTCGACTTTCAACCGCCTTTGATAGCGTTACTTTATATGGGCATGATCCAGAAAAAAGATTGGATGTTTTTGGAAAAATTGGGAATGCGGGCGTGAGTGTGGCCACCATTGATGATGCAAAAAAATTATATAGTGGCATTGATTTAAATAGTGCTAGTACATCGGTGAGTATGACCATCAATGGGCCTGCACCCATACTTATGGCACAATTTTTTAACACCGCAATTGACCAAGCCTGTGAAAAGTATATTACGGCGAATAAGTTATGGCCAACGGTCAATAAAAAAATAAAACAACTTTTTAAAGGGGGAGCGCTGCCTGCCTATTCTAATGTAAACAAATCATTAAATTTTAATGACTGGCATAATGGGTTAGGCTTAAAGTTATTGGGTGTATCTGGTGATCAAGTATTAGCACCTGCTGTTTACGAAATTATTAAAAAGGAAGTGCTCAACAATATAAGAGGCACTTTACAAGCAGATATTTTAAAAGAAGATCAAGCACAGAATACTTGTATTTTTTCTACCGATTTTGCCTTAAGATTAATGGGGGATGTACAAGCTTATTTTGCCGAAAATAAAATCAAACATTTTTATAGTATTTCAATTTCTGGATATCATATTGCTGAAGCAGGTGCCAATCCAATTACACAGCTTGCATTTACTTTGGCCAATGGGTTTACCTATGTTGAATATTTTATGAATCGGGGTATTGCTATTGATGATTTTATTCCCAACCTGAGCTTTTTCTTTAGCAATGGAATGGATCCAGAATATGCGGTTATTGGAAGAGTGGCGCGACGAATTTGGGCCAACGCTATGAAGCATAAGTATCATGCCAATGAGCGTTCACAAAAATTAAAATACCATATACAAACCAGTGGTCGAAGTTTGCATGCGCAGGAAATTGATTTTAATGATATCAGAACCACGCTGCAAGCTTTGTATGCGATATACGATCAATGCAATAGCTTACACACCAATGCTTATGATGAAGCGATTACCACACCTACGGAAGAAAGTGTAAGGCGCGCACTAGCGATTCAATTAATTATTAATAAAGAATTAGGCACTACTAAAGTTGAAAATTTCCAACAAGGAAGTTTTTTAATTACAGAATTAACGGATTTGGTGGAAGAGGCAGTCATGCGTGAGTTTGAAAGAATAAATAATAGGGGTGGTGTTTTGGGTGCTATGGAAAGAATGTATCAGCGTACTAAAATTCAGGAGGAGAGTTTGTTATATGAAACAAAAAAACACGCGGGTGAAATTCCAATTATTGGGGTAAATGCTTTTGTGAATCAGGAACAAAAACACAATGCCGATCAGCAAGCCATTTTTAGGTCCTCCATAGCTGAACAAAATGGGCAAATACTGCATGTGGACGCCTTTAAAAAAAGAAACCAATCTGTGGCCGAAATACATCTCAAAAAGCTCCAAAAAGCAGCTATAAATAATGAAAATATTTTCACCCTATTAATGGAAGCCGTCAAATATTGCAGTTTAGGCCAAATTTCCAATGCCTTGTACCAGGTGGGGGGCAAATACAGCCGAAATTTGTAAAAAAACGATACCTTTGGCCCTCGTTAAATACGGTTAAAATTTCACAAATGAACACAGATAAAAATACGATCATTGGGTTTATATTGTTAGCAGGTTTGTTTTTTACTTATTTCTGGTACACCAACAAGCAGCAAACTGAATTGACTGAGTACAAAAAGCATTTTGATGACTCTGTTATGATTTTAAAAGCGGAAGCGGCTAAGGCGGCGGCAAAAAATCCAATCATCTCCGATACTGCAAAGCTTGGTGGCGCAACTGCTGCTATACTAGCAGATTCTGTTCAAGAGCAATTCACTGAATTGGAAAACGATTTAGTGAAAGTGAAATTCAGCAATAAAGGGGGGCAAGTGGTTGGCGTTACTTTAAAAAAGTATACCAATAATCAAAAGAAATTGGTACAATTAGGGGATAGTAGTTCCTTGAACTATGCTGTTAATATAGGGGACAATAAAACTGCGCAAGTTAATAAAGTATTATTTCCAACGGTGAATGTATTACCTACAAAAGAAGGTGTACAAAAATTGGAGTATGTATGGACAATACCTAATGGCAAGGTGATTCGTCACTTATTTACATTGTCGCCAAATAAGTACAATGTAGATTGGTCCATTCAATTACAGGGTGCGTCAACTTTGTTTACGAACCAACAAGTTAATTTTTTGTGGGATGTTCATTCTTATCAACAAGAAAGTACATCAGTGTATGAGCGTCAAATGTCAAATATTTGTTTTTCTGAAGGAAATGAGTTTGATTATATTTCAAGTAATACTACACATACATTCGAAAAACCAGTGCAATGGATTGGATTGGTGCAGCAATTTTTCGCTACTTCCCTTATTTACAAACAAGGCTTTGTTTCAGGTAAAGTAGATTGGCAACGTAAAATTGATAGCAGCAATGGCTTAGCTACCATGCAATCGCAATTACAAACAAAGTTGACCGCTGATAATGCGAACATTGATTTTTCATTGTATTATGGGCCTAATGATTTTCAAATATTAAAATCACAAGCGCCTGAAATGGAGAAAATAGTAAACTTAGGAAGAGACCTATATTCCTTTGTTCGCCCTATAAATAAATATATTTTAATGCCTGTATTCGATTTTTTCGCAGGCTTTGTTAAAAACTTTGGTTGGGTTATTTTTTTACTTACCATTTTCATCAGATTAGTTACTTCGCCTTTGACGTATTCAAGTTTTTTGAGTAGCGCTAAAATGAAAGTATTAAAGCCTGAACTTGATGAGATCAAGAAAAAAATGGGTGATGACCAACAAGGTTTCGCGATGGAGCAGATGAAGTTGTTTAGAGAAGCAGGCGTAAACCCTTTAGGGGGTTGTATTCCAGCTTTGTTACAAATTCCAATTTTCTTTGCGTTATACAGTTTCTTTAATTCAGCTATTTCATTAAGGGGTCAATCTTTTTTATGGAGTCATGATTTATCGAGCTATGACTCAATTTTTACACTGCCATTTACTGTTCCTTTGGGCTTTGGTAATCATATTAGTTTATTTACCTTATTGGCGGTATTTACAAGTTTCTTGATGTCGATTTATAATATGGCAATGACACCTACACAGGATAATCCTGCTTTAAAGTACATGCCCTATATATTCCCGTTCATGTTACTTTTCATCTTTAATGGGTTGCCTTCTGCCTTAACCTGGTATTATACAGTATCAAACGTCATTACTTTATTAATGCAATTAGTGATTCAAAAAGTTATTATTGATCATGATAAAATATTGGCTGAAATTGATGTGAAAAGAAAAACGCCAAAGAAAAAAAGTAATTGGCAAAGTAAATACGAACAAATGGTAGACGCGCAAAAAAAGGTACAAACCTTAAAAGATAAGACTAAAAAATAATTTATACTTATAAAGAGACCTTCTACAGCAGGGTCTCTTTTTTTATATCAGTAAATGAACTTGAAACAAATCCCCCTTATTGTCTGCGTTTTATTTATAAGCACCTATGCGCATGCGCAAGCGAAAGTATTAGGGGAGTGTACCATCCAATTTAATATTCAACAGCAACAAAAAAATGAATGGGTGGATATTGGTTCAAAAAAAGTTTGGATTAAAGGGAATCAATGTAAAACAACATTAACTACACCGCAGTTGGTGCAAACTTTAATTTTTAATATTCAACAGGATAAAGCAGTTGTTACCAAGGATGTTGGTAATAATAAATATTTGCAAGAAATAATTTATCCGCCTGCTAGTTTAGCCACTTTAATTTCAATGAAGGAAATTGCGACTGATACCATCACGGTGCTTGGGTATCCTTGCAAAAAAGTGAAGCTAGAATTGAGTGATGGCGTTGTTTATGAAGTTTATTATACACCTGATTTAATACCTTCCGTGACTACTTTTGAATTTGCTTTTAAGGAGGTACAAGGCTTAGTTTTAGGTTATAGTATTATTAATAAAAATGATCCATTGATAAGATATATGGCGACCCTGTTGGATTTAAGTCCTATTACATTGAATCAATTTCAAATTAATAAATCGGAATTCCAAATACTTGATTAAGTAAAGTTATTGAAAGGGTAAAGTAAAATTGAAAATTAACCTAGCAGCTAATTAAAGTACTAATGTTACGCTTCTGTGTTGAGATATTAATCTGAACTGAACTGAAGTGAAAGTTAAGGTTGAATGCGCGTAGGTGCTTTGAATCTTGGTAAGATCACTTTATAACGATAAGGAATTACATAAGAGATATTTCCTTTGTTATATTTTAAATAAGCGGCGTTACTGCTATTGCTTATTGTACTAAGTCCTTTGAATTCTAAACTTGATTTTAAAGTATAAAAGCTCGCTGTTTTGCGTGCCATACTTCCTAAGTTTTTTAATGAATACTTTTCTTCTACTTTTTTAGATTCTAACGTAGTGGTGATTACGGTACTTGCATACGTGCTACCTGAAATAACTAAACTAGTTATTAAAAAAGTCACCAATAATATGTTTTTTAGAATACGCATTCGTCTACGAAGGTAGTATTTTTTGAACTTTATAATAAAAAATATTTTTAACGATTAATTGGGGGTATGTGAACAATAAATTATTGATTATTAAGGGGTTGTTTGTATATTTATTTAAAGGGTAGTTGATGAATTCGGTACAATTAAAGTATTGATAATCAACACCTTACTAACCTGTAAATAATCGTATTATGTTTAATCCGCATGAAGAAGAGGAGGAAGCAAGGGATATTCAGGAGTTAATGCAACGTTACCAAAATTTAAAGTTTGGTAGGGCCAATGCCTACATCGAAGAAGATGACTTTGAAAAGATAATTGAACATTTAGATGAGAAGGATGAAGTTGCTGAAGCCATTGAAGCGGCTAATTTAGCTTTAAACCAATACCCATTTTCTGCATTATTAATGATCAAAAAGGCGGACCTGCTTTTGGCAACCAGAAATTATAAAGAAGCACTTTCATTATTAGATGCAGCATCCTTATATGATCACAAGGATATGAATTTGTTTATTCTAAAAACAGATGCCTATATGGCGCTGGAACAAACCGGAATGGCCATTGAGTTATTACAAGAAGCTTTACATTTATTTACCGGCCAAGAAAGAACCGAGCTTTTGTTAGAATTAGCCGATGTATATGATGACCATGAAGCATTTGATAAAGTGTTTGATTGTTTGCAACTGGTATTAGAGGAGGATCCGAATAACGAAGAAGCTTTATATAAAATTTGTTTCTGGACCGATTTTACAGGACGTAATGAGGAAAGTATTCGACTGCATCAAAAGCTAATTGACGAACAACCCTATAATGCTTTGGCTTGGTTTAATTTAGCTGCAGCCTATCAGGGTTTGAAATTGCATGAGAAGGCCATTGA
>CAJBLA010000159.1 GCA_903953815.1 uncultured Bacteroidota bacterium
AAATACACCCATATTCATTCCCAAAGAGGCCAAAGTATCTCCTATTTTTTGTTGCATTTCAGGAGTTCTGCCCATCATGCCATTGTCTTCAATACTTCTAAAACCCATACTATGCGCATATTTTATTTGTTCAATAAAATCCGGACCTGCTGAATTTTTAAACATCCCATCGTGAAAAGCATAATTACATTTAAATGGAGCATTGTTTTCCATTACCCCATTTTTAACCTCATTATTTGAATTTGAAGCCAACAAGTTAGTCGTTCCTAATAAAGCGCCTGTTGCTAACATATTTTGTTTTAAAAAATTTCTCCTTTCCATAGTGTCCTATTTTTTTATAGCTTAAATTTAGGCATAAGAATCAATACCAACAAGTTTGTACGCATTAGTTTATAATTTTCGCCTCACTATTTTAGCGGTTGTTGTACTGATTAGTATCACTTCCAATGCACAAAATACTAGGTTTAGTTTTTCTGAACAAAAAATGGGGTCTCCCCTAAATATTATTTTTTATGCAAAGGATAGCGTGATTGCAAATAAACAAGCAAGGGCTTGTTTTAAATTAGTTGATTCCTTAAATCACATTTTTAGCAACTACGATTCAAGTAGTGAGCTTACTAGAATAAACAATAATGCTGGCATCGTTAAAAATATAGCCACTCCGCTGATGTGGGAGTTAATTACGCAATCAAAGGAGGCGTACATTAAAAGTAAAGGTGCCTATAATATAGCCATGGGGCCACTTACGCAGTTGTGGAGAACAGCAAGGCGCTTGAAACAATTTCCAACGCAAGTACAAATTAAAAATTCATTACTACTTTGTGATTTTAATAAAATACAATTGAATAATGAAGACCATAGTATTTATTTATCAGCCAAAGGAATGCAACTTGATTTTGGCGGCATTGGCAAAGGCTATATTGCACAAAAAGTAGTTGACTATCTAAAAAAAGAAGGTGTCACCGCATCCTTGGTTGATGCTGGTGGAGATATTGTATTTGGAGATGCGCCACCCGATAAAAAAGGATGGATTGTCGGTGTAAATCAACCAGAAAAAGCAAATGATCTTTTGCCAGAAAAATTGCAATTGCATAATTTATCAGTAGCAACTTCGGGAGATGTTTATCAATTTATAGAACACAATGGGAAAAAATATTCTCACATTATTAATCCTTTAACTGGATATGGTGTAACTTCTCTAAGAAATGTTACAGTTATTGCAAATAATGGTGCAGATGCAGATTGGTTAGCTACTGCTTGTAGTATTTTACCCATCAACGAAGCGAAAAGATTAGCACTATCCTTACATGCAGAACTTTTGATTACAGAACGTGTCAACAATCAATTAAAACGCAATAATACTAAAGGTTTTGATAAATATTGGGGACTACCGCTTATACAAGAAAAACAATAATCTTACCTGTTTTACAAAATAATTATTAACTTAAATTTTCAAATATTCTACAGTGAAATCAATAACAGCGACACTCCTACTTTTACTTGTTTTTTGCAAAATCGATGGACAAAATAACAACACCAATTTTGTCCCATATCAACAAAAAATAGAAGGGTCAAAATTAGCTTTTAAAATGGTTCCTATTCAAGCAGGTAAATTTTTAATTGGAAGTAAAGTAACTGAAAAAAATAGAAAAGCAGACGAAGGCCCACAAAAAGAAATTCAGGTTGCTGCTTTTTGGATGAGTGCTTATGAAGTTACTCGTGATGAATTAGATGTGTTTTTAAAAGACGAATCAACAAGTCAAAATATAACTGATGATGCAATTACAAGACCAAGTGCACAATATGTTGATTTAAGTTGGGGCATGGGAAAAGAAGGTGGCTATCCAGCAAATAGTATGTCGCAACGAACTGCGATCATGTATTGCAGATGGTTATATGAAAAGACAAAAGTATTTTATCGACTACCTACGGAAGCGGAATGGGAATATGCATGTAGGGCAGGTACCCAAACCACTTATTATTTTGGAAATGATCCTGCTTTACTTGGCAAATATGCATGGTATGCAAAAAATAGTGAAGACAAATTCCATAAGGTAGGGCTAAAACTACCCAACGCCTGGGGTCTGTATGATATGTTAGGGAATTTAATGGAGTGGACTTTAAACCATTATACACCCAATGCTTATGTGAATTATAAATCCATGGATATTGTTCCGATAGCGAACCCCAAAAAATATCCAAAATCAGTGAGGGGTGGTGGTTTTTCAGAAACTGCCATTGAATTAAGATCAGCGAACCGGTTTCATTCTGACCCTGTTTGGAATAAAAGAGACCCGCAAATACCCAAAAGTAAGTGGTGGCTAACGGAAGCAAAAAATATTGGAATTAGATTGGTTAGGCCCCATGTACAACCCTCCGAACAAGAGATAAATGAATTCTTCAAAACCTACCTTTTTATCGAATAATTTTTTAACTTACAAGCAACAAACGATGCCCCTATGAATGGAGGCATTATTTTAATTTTAAAAATATACAGTATGCACAAGGATTTAAACAATCACCCTTCACGAAGAACTTTTGTGAAAGATACCAGCTTAATTGCAGGAGGAATAATGGCGATGCCAATTTTATCAAAGGCTAACTTTTTTGCAGGTGCTGATGATGTTATCAAAGTAGCTGTTGTTGGTTGCGGTGGCCGTGGTACAGGTGCGGCGATGCAAGCTATTTCAAGCAAACAAAATGTAAAAATTGTTGCATTGGCAGATGCATTTAAAGACAATGTTGATAATTGTCATAAAGCATTAACAAGAGAAATTAATGAAGGTATTGGTGATATCAGTAAAAGATTGGATGTGCCTGAAGAGCGCAGATTCACCGGCTTTGATGCCTACCAAAAAGCAATTGCATTAGCAGATGTAGTGATATTAGCAACCCCTCCGGGTTTTAGACCGATCCATTTTGAAGAGGCGATCAAACAAGGCAAGCATGTTTTTATGGAAAAGCCAGTGGCGACTGATCCAGCAGGAGTTCAAAAAGTTTTAGCAACAGCTGCTATTGCAAAACAAAAAAAATTAAACGTAGTGGTTGGTTTACAAAGACATTATCAAAATTCCTATCGCGAACTTTTCAAAAGAAAAGATATGATTGGAGAAATTACATCAGCGCAGGCTTGGTGGAATAATGATGGTGTTTGGACGAGACCTCGTAAAGCAGGCCAAACTGAAATGGAATATCAAATGCGTAACTGGTATTATTTTAACTGGTTATGTGGTGATCATATCAATGAACAACATATTCATAATTTAGATGTGATTAACTGGTTCAAGGAAGGATACCCA
>CAJBLA010000160.1 GCA_903953815.1 uncultured Bacteroidota bacterium
AGCAATATCTCCAATCGTGTAAGTTGGTGTGCTTGCAGCGGTTAAAGTTGCTTGACCAACACTAACTATTGATAAAGTGAACGCAACGGATGCATTACTATAGCAACCAGCAGAATTATTTTTTGCATATAAATAATAAGTGCCTGCAGTTCCAACTTTAGTAGGATCAGATACTAATGAACTGGATAAAGTGTTAGATGCTGAATGCCATTCATAACTTAGCCCTGCAATTGCAAGAGGTTGGAATACAGTTAAGTCGGCAGTAGTATTAACACAAATTATTTTTGAAGTAGCCGTTAAATTAGGTGCAGCTGGAGGACTCACTAATGTTACTGTAGAACTAATTGAAGTTGCAGAACAATCACAACTAATATCAGTTACTTTAAAACTATAATTACCAGAACTTGTTGCAGTGTAAGTATTAGCAGTAGCTCCAGTGATGATTTTATTATCATTGTACCATTGATAAGTTGGACTTGCAGCGCCAGAACTAGCAGTTAAAATTGCATCGCTACCGGCACATAAGGTGGTGCCAGAAGCAGTATTTGAAATGATGGCTGTTGGAATTGGATTCACTGTAATAACAGTTGCAACAGTCGTATTAGGTGAAGCTATTTCAACATCATTCAAAAAGAATTTAGCAGTATATGCACCAGAAGCAGTTGCTGTATAAGTTAAACTTGAAGAAGCTGTTGTTATAGCATTCCCATTAAGTAACCATTTTACTCCATTGGCTCCTGTTGCCATAGTAGTAGTTAAAAGTACATTACCCCCTGCGCAGAAAGAAGTAGACCCACTTACAGTAGTACTAGGAATACTTGTAATTGCAATCATGGGACTATTTGCATAACAATTGGTTAAGGTATTCGTTGCACGAACAGTATAATTACCAATACCATCACTAGGAACATTATAACTATTACTTATCGATGCACCGCTAACAAGCGTCGACCCTTTATACCAGTTATATGTATAAGTGCCTGATGGACTTGCTACACCAGTTAATTGTTCACTACCTCCTGATAAGGTTAGTGTAGTTCCCTGCGCAATGGCAACTAGTGGTAAGGGATTTATAGTAACAGTAGAACTTGCTGTACCAGAAGAGCAATAACCAGTTGCATTTGCAATCACTGTATAATTACCAGAGGCTGTTGGATTATAAGTATTATTTGTAGCACCCCCTATAGCAGTTCCAGCCAAATACCATTGATAAGTTGAAGAGGCTGTACTTGAACTTGTTGTTAAAGTAATGGCTGTGCCTTCACAAACAGAAATATTCCCACCAGTAATTGTTGGAGTTGCTACAGTAGGATTTAAAACAGCCGTTGTACTTGTTGCCGTTCCACAACTATTTGTAATTAAAACTTGGTATTGATTGTTATTTTCTGCTACTGGAGCTGCATTTAAATTAAGTGTGGCTGTTGTGAAATTTGAATAAATAACACCAGCATCAATGGTATTTGCATTTAATGCAGTTATTGTTGTCCAAGTTCCTAATGGAGCCCTTGTTTGCCATTGATATGTTAAGTTCGCACCAGTGGCTGCAGCGGTAAAACTAGTTCCAAATACATTACATAAAACACTATTGCTTGGTTGAGCAGTAATGGTTGGTACACTATTAACAGTAAGTGTTGATATATTAGAATAGTTGGTACAAGTAGCGTTTGTAGTTGCAATTCTATATTTATACCCATTTAATCCAGCGATAACAGATGATAACCTTAATGTACTGGTTGATGTTCCACCTGATGTTGTTGTTGTTATTGTATAAGTCACACCATCACCAGATGCAACCGACGACCAAGTATTTCCGCCATCTGTACTTCTTTCCCATACAGTACTTGTTGCTCCACTTGTACCAGCAACCATCGTTCCTGTTAAAGTGTAATTGCTTGCAGTTACACAAGTAGTGTAATCAGGAATTGTATACTTGGTATTATTAGTTATCGTTATTGTTCCAGCCAATGAAGTAATTACTGCTCCATTGGCATCTGTTGCTACTAAAGTATAAGCACCTGCATCTGCTAGAGCTAAATTTGTTAAGGTTAATGATGATGTAGTTACTCCAGCAATATTAGTACCATTCACTAAAGAAACGCCTGCTTTTTTCCATTGATAAGTAACTACATTCGTTCCTGTTTTTGTTACACTCAATACAGCACTGGCATCCTGACAAGGAGTTAAGCCAACAGGATTGGTTAATACCGTAACATTTACCGTATTTGTATTAGTTGTCAAACAAGAATTTACAAAACCAATCGTACAATAATAGTCGGCAACATTCGCAGTGGTTGCAGAAGTAGTAACTGTATAAGTAGCACTTGTTGCACCGGAAATTGCCACACCTGCTTTATACCACTGATAAGTTAAAGTTCTATTCGCAGGAGGTGCACCAGCAGTTACACTTAACACTGCAGTACCAGCCACAAAAACTGTTTTATTTAAAGGTTGTGTAGTAATACTTGGTGCTACTACATCTTTTACCAAAGCATTGTTAGTATAAGTAGAAGTATAAGTAACGACACCCGATTCAGTAGATGTCTCTACCCCATTGGCTAATCCATTATTTCCATAAGGGCCTGCAGCAATGGCATTCGCAACAGTTGTAGTAGATGTTACTGCACCACCTGTTCCGTTTTTTACAGAACCTGAACTTAAAGTTCCATTCACTCCCGATTCTTTTGCATCTGGACAGCCATCACCATCGGAATCTAAATCTAAACGGTTAGGAATACCATCACCGTCGGTATCTAAATTTTCATTAGAAGTCGGAGGTGCACTTGTACACAAATATCCAGAACCAGCCTCAATAACCATTAAGGATAAATCTGTTGCTAAATCATTTGTGTGCCCTATTGCTATTGTATGAGTCGTTGCAGTAGCGACAAAAGATAACGTAACCGTTTTTTGTGTTGCTTGGAGTAATTGATCTGGCGCTTGTGAAACTTGCGTTCCATCTCTTAATAAAACAAACCTTGCGGATGTTGGAGTAGTTTCATAAGCTACTGCATTGGCAATGCCTTGACTATGCGTAAATGCGCCTCTAAATGATACATAATAAGTTTGCCCTATAGTCAAGCAATTTAATGTTTGTTGGAAAGCTTCACCATAAGGCGCCCAGCTTCCTAAACTACCACCACCACCTTTACTCATTCCATAGATAAAAAATGTACTCGCATTTGAGGCAGGAAATAAAACACTAGACAAAGTCGCTTGTGGGCCATAACTATTTACCCAACTTCCTTGGTTAATATCTACAGAGCCCCCATTCGCAAAATTAGTCCATCCCGAAGGTGGAGTACTCAATGCAGAAGTTGAAGCTGATAAGGAAGCGTTGGTTACACAAGCTGGAGAAACAGCACATCCAAATGGTCCATTTTCAAAACTATCCAACACCCCATCATTGTCATCATCCAAATCACCAACATTAGGCACCCCATCACCATCTGTATCTAAGCAACTATTTAAAGCTGCGTCAGTAACAAAGTTATAAGTGTATGTTCCTGAGTATGCCCCTGATTCACTTGCTGTTTCCAATCCATTCGCAAAACCATTATTACCATATGGAGCTGGGATGGTAGTCGCTGTTAATTTTGCAGATGAAGCAACTCCGGAATTTGTTATAGCAGTTGCACCGGACTCTACCGCATCTGGACAACCATCTCCATCACTATCTAAATCTAAGCGATTTGGAATTCCATCTTTATCAGTATCCAATTCAGTACAAGTTAAAATAACAGGGCGAGTGGCATCTGTTAAAATAATATCAGTAAGTGAAGATGCTCGGTATGAACTAACGGCTAATTTATAATCTGAAACGACTCCTTGAAATGCTTTTTGAGTGACCCCATTAATGGCTGCAGTTACATAACCTGTTGTAGAAATATCAATACTTAAAACATCAGTTGGCAAAATGGCAACTGGCCCAAAATCCCAAGCCTTTGTAAAATATCCATACACATTTGTTGTCTGAGGATAAAACTTATATCCACCATCGGCATAACCAGTCGGAGTTTGTGCAGTTGCAGCAGGCAGTAAGCCAAAAAACTCATAACCTGTCGTTGTATTATGCTTAAACTTTAATGAAATAGGGAGTTTAAGATTCTCATTGGAATATGAAGATTTCCAAGTATCCCCTCCAGCTGTTGTAAAACTATTAGCGGTTTTAGCTGTGATAGAAGTACCATTATAGGTTAAGGTAGTTAAATCGATGCCACTTGTCACACAATTTATTTGTTCACTAGAATCCAAGATACCATCATTGTCATCATCTATATCTAACACATCTGGGACACCATCTCCATCTGAATCCTTACAACCACTTATGGTGGCATCTATTGCATAATTATAAGTATAGGTGCCAGTATATAAACCGCTTTCTAATGTTGTTTCTAAACCATTCGCAAAACCGTTATTTCCATAAGGTGCTGGAATTATACTCGTAGTTAATTTAGCTAAACTTGAAACCCCTGAAGTTGAAATAGCTGTTGTCCTCGCTTCTACCGCATCTGGACAACCATCCCCATCCGAGTCAAGATCTAACTGATTAGGAACACCGTCGTTATCAGTGTCTTGAAAAGAACATATTTGGTAAGATTCTCCATTTTGTGTCATTTTACCACCTTTCCAAAATCTACTACCAATATTACCAATACCAATATCGTATCCTAAAGTAATTAGTGTAGAACTGCTAATGCCCATGAAACTAACAGTTCGAATACCAGAGCCATTTAAATAAGTAGTCCCTAAAATCTCTCCTGTAGTAGCATCTATAGCTCTCAAATATGGTTTTGATCCAGTTGTAGGATCATCCGCAAAAACACTAATTAATTCAACTTCAAAAGTATAAGAAAGGCCCGTCGTAGTAGCAAAACTTTTGACCATCTTACCAGTTAGAGGGGTTGTATAGGATCCTTGTAAATCAAAATATGGATCAGTTCCACTCACTCCCATATAATCAAAATCGGCTCTAACTATTACTGATGGCGAAGGATCAAAATCGAATGCATTCCATCCAGAACAATGTGTAAAAATTCCATAAGTGCTTGTTGTTTTTAATGCATCCGTACAAGTACCATCCGTACTATTTGCAAAAGTACAGTTCAACTCTTTAAGATCGGTTATACCATCATTGTCATCATCAATATCATCTATATCTGAAATACCATCCCCATCAGTATCTAAACAAGAACTTAATGCAGAAGATGAGGCCCTAATATATTTGTAAGTGCCACTGTAAATTCCACTTTCTGTTGCAGTTTCTAAGCTGTTAGTAAAACCATTTGCACCCGTTGTTCCCGGATTAAAAAAGCTTACATTTCCAAATGCCTTAGTTCCTATTGGTGCCGTTCCAGCTTCCACCGCATCTGGACAACCATCGCCATCTGAGTCCAAATCAAATCTATTGAGAGTACCATCACCATCCGAATCAATATCTACACAGCTAACTTCTCTAAAATATGCTTCGGTTGACCAATTGGCCTGACCCGTCATACTAATTGCATAAACTCGATAGCTCACATATGGCTTCCAATTGTTAGGCATATCAAATTTTATAGAATTGGTTGTAGCTAGAATGGGTGCTGTATTGGCAACCACTTGAGAACTAACTATATCATTCCAATTGGTCCCGTCACTAGATCCTTGAATTTTATAAGTACCTCCTGCAACAAATGGTGTTTGATTAGTAATATTTGCAAGTTCTATTAAGTTTAATACTTTAGGTGTTAAAAAATTATATTGGAAAACAGTTTTATTTGCAATAGCAACATCAGTTGGATACAATTGTTGAATCAATGAACCATCTAGTAATGCACCTAAACCAGTTGGTGCATTTTGAAAAGTCCAGTTTACAGCAGAACTTACAGTAACATTTGTTTTGCTCATGGAAGATGAGGTGCAAGTTTGTTCAATATAATCTAGTATACCATCATTATCATCATCTATATCTATATAATCTAATACGCCATCCCCATCGGTATCGGAACAAGTATTTATTTTATTATCAATTGCATAATAGTATGAATAGGTTCCAGAATAAATTCCAGATTCACTAGCAGATTCAACGCCATTGGCAAAACCATTGGCACCATAGGAACCAGCTGTTCCTGCAATAGCATATGCGTTGGTAATGGTAGATGTTACTGCACCTCCAGTACCATTTTTTAAAGATCCCGATCTTAAAGTTCCAATGACACCGGCTTCTTTAGCATCTGAACAGCCATCTCCATCAGAATCTAAGTCCTTGTAATTAGGTATGCCATCTCCATCTATATCACTTGTTGTACAAGTGGCCATTGGATAAGCACTTAAATTGGTTGCATTACTTAAATTAAAATTCACATCTGTTACGCCACCATAATGCGTATTACCAGCAACACCTAGTAGTCTGTAATATTTAAATTTAGAAGATGTTGCTAAGGTATTGCTAATGGTGTAGGTTCCTGTATTTAATGTGGAAGCAGATGCGGCTGATAAATCTGTCCAATTCATATTATCCCCAGAACCTTGGAGTTTAAATGTTTGATTAGCATCTGATGATATTGGCCAATTGACCAAGTTAAATGTGATCCCAGAAATCGCTATATAATCTTGCGCCGTAAATTTGAATATTTCTTTATTGACCCAAGTAACTGCTTGCAAAAAAGCAGAAAAGGTAGTTAAACTTGCATCAATTGCATTACCAATAACATTCGTTTGATAAGGAGTTAATTCGGTACTCACTGCAATTGGCTGAGCTAATTGGGTTAATGTATAAAAGCAAGTTGGCGACTCCACGGCATCTAATACCCCATCATTATCGTCATCTAAATCAAACAAATCTGCAGCGCCATCTCCATCAAAATCAGTACAAGCATTGATGGCATTGTCAGTAGTATAGGCGTAAGTGTATATGCCTTTGTATAAATTACTCTCTGCAGAAGTTTTTTCTAGTGTGTTATAAAAACCATTCGCTCCAAAATCCGTGACGTTATTTGAACTTGTAAATTTATAGTTCGCCGTAGTACTTAAAGTAGTGCCGGATTCTAATGCATCTGAACACCCATCTCCGTCAGAATCTAAGTCTAAATAATTCGGAGCAGTGTCGCCATCGGGATTGCTTCCTGTGCATACCGGTTTGGTAAATTGGCTTTGAACAAAGTTACTTGAAATGACAAAATTGATATCGGTAACCCCTCCATAATAAGAAGCACCGGCTACACCCACAATTTGAAAATATTTAAACTTAGCGTTTGCGGCTAGTGTATTGGCAATATTTAAAGTACCAGTAGTTCCTGAGGAGCTAACTGCAGCGGACAAATCGGTCCAAACGTTATTGTCGTTAGACCCTTGTAGTTTAAAAGTATTACCTGCGGTATTAGATGGATTAGACAGAGCCCAAGTTGATAAACTTAAATTGATACCTGAAATTGGAATTTGAGCTAATGCCGTTAGGTTAAACAACGTTTTGCCCACCCAATTTACAGAGGGAGCAAAAGCAGAATAGGTCGTAGAACTGGCGTCAATGGCATTCCCAATTACAGCGGTAGAATGAGCAAGTAAATCTGTACTAATGGCCGTTGGCTGTGATAGTTCAAGCGAATTATAAAAACACGTAGGAGATTCTACCGCATCTAAAATACCGTCATTGTCATCATCAATGTCTACTAAATCTGGTATGCCATCACTATCTGTATCAGCACATGCATTAAATGTTTTTGATATTGCAAAATCATAATTATAAGTTCCAGAATAATTTCCTGACTCAGTTGCAGTTTCTATAGCATCCGCAAAACCATTAGCGCTATAGGTACCTGAAGCAATAGCATTTGCCACATTACTAGTGGTAGATGTAGCCGTACCTGCAGCTGCATTTGGATTAGCCAAATTAACTACATTACCTGTTGTTAATGTACCAACTACGCCTGCTTCTTTTGCATCTGGACAAGCATCCCCATCACTATCTAAATCCAAATGATTTGGAATTCCATCTCCATCAATATCATTACTACAATTAAGTTTTGGGAAAGTACTTGGTCTATTCGTATTTGTTAAGTTAAAAGTAGCTTCGGCTATACCACCATAATTTGAAGTACCTGCTACCCCATACAATCTAAAATACTTGTATTGTTTAGTAGGCTGTAAACTATTCGTTAATACGAGAGGTGCCACATAACTAGAAGAAGCTATTGGTGATGGTGAC
>CAJBLA010000161.1 GCA_903953815.1 uncultured Bacteroidota bacterium
ACAACCATTTTGATGAAAATAATTTACCCTGCTCTCTAATGCAATTAAGAAAGTATTGATGCATTTAACTTTTGTTCCTGAAACCTTTTCCAACTTTTGCAAATATTTTATAAACGCCCCCTTATCTGCAATATTCAACGCCTTATCCGGTCTGAAAGTAGGTAACACTTTACACTTAAATCCACTTTTTGCTATTTTTTTATGATCCGCCAAATCATCACATGGATCATCGGTGGTTCCTACTAATTCCACCTTATAGTTATTTAAAATTCCTTGTGTTGAAAATTTATCTTGAGCCAAAAGTGTATTGCACTTTTTATAAATTGCACCCGCACTTTTTTCATCTAAATATTCATTGATCCCAAAAGGGCGTTTTAATTCCAAATGTGACCAGTGAAATAATGGATTACGAATAGTTTGTGGCATACATCTAGCCCAAGCTTTAAATTTATCTTCATCAGTTGCATTGCCCGTAATTAATTTTTCATCTATACCCAAAGCGCGCATCGCTCTCCATTTATAATGATCCCCTTTTAACCAAATCTCTGTTAAGTTTTTGAATTTTTTATTTTCTGCAATTTCATTGGGTGGCAGATGATTGTGATAATCAATAATAGGCAAATTGGCTACATGATTATGATACAATTTATTGGCCATTTTACTTTCAAGTAAAAATTGGTCCGTAAAAATGGTTTTCTTTTTTGAAATCGCCATAAGTCAGTTATTTAATTATTTATTTTCTTACAAGCTTCTTAAAATGCCTAATTCAACACCTCTTAATTCCGCCAATCCTTTTAATCTTCCAATAGCAGAATAACCAGGATAGGTTTTCTTTTTCAAATCATCTAACATTTGATGTCCATGATCAGGTCGCATTGGAATATCTACCCCACGCTTCTGCATCACAAGAACAATTTCTTTAATCACCCCATACATATCCACATCACCTTCTAAATGATTGTCCTCATAAAAATCACCTTGCGCGTTTCGTTTTGTACTTCGCAAGTGAATAAAATTAATTCTATTCCCAAACTGCTTCACCATTTCTGGCAAATTGTTATCAGGCCTAACGCCAAAGGAACCTGTACAAAAACACAAGCCATTACTCAAAGACGGCACTGCTGTTGCTAATGCTTGTATATCAGATGCAGTACTTACAATTCTTGGCAAACCTAAAATAGCATGTGGCGGATCATCTGGATGAATCACCATTTTAATACCTGCCGCTTCTGCTACTGGAACTATTTGTTGTAAAAAATAGATCAAATGACTTCTTAATTTTTCAGCATCTATTCCTGCATATGCATCCAACGCTGCTTGAAACTGCTCCATCGTAAAACTTTCCTCACTTCCAGGCAATCCTTTGATCATGTTTTTTTGAATCAATTCCAGTTCAGCGGCACTTGCATGATCAAATTTATTTTTTGCAATAGCTATTTCTTCTGTGGTATAATCTTTTTCCGCTCCTTTCCTTTTTAAAATAAATAAATCAAAAGCCATGACCGCTGCTTTTTCATACAACAAAGCCAAGGAGCCATCAGGCATAGGATATTCTAAATTAGTTCTTGTCCAATCCATGACAGGCATAAAATTATAAGTCACAATGTTGATGCCACATTGTCCAAGATTTTTTAAACTGATTTTATAGTTTTCGATAATTTGCAAATAGCCCTCCACTTGTGTTTTAATGGACTCATGCACAGGCAAGCTTTCAACCACTGACCATTTTAATCCAGCAGCGGCCACCAAATCAATTCTTTTTTTAATTTCTTCTACTGTCCAAATATCCCCATTAGGAATATGATGCAATGCGGTAACAATACCCGTACAACCAGCTTGTCTAATATCTGCTAAAGAAACTGGATCGTTAGGCCCATACCAGCGCATGGTTTGTTCCATTCTGTTTTTTACATTCCCATATGAAGGGTAAAAATGATGTCCCATTATTTTAATTCAACTTTTATAATTTAATCAAATACAATCTCAACAAATATTTGTAAAATTAAATGACCGACTTCAAAATATTATTCATGTCATCATTTAATGTATACAATTTTTATACCCCACTATTAATAGTGAATCCTCCATCCACGCCAATATCCATACCAGTCACAAATTTTGACGCGTCACTTAATAACCACACCAAGGCGCCTATTAATTCATCTGGCTTGCCAAATCTTTTGTAAGGTGTATTTCTAATAATCGCATTGCCTCGGTCAGTATAAGAACCATCTTCATTGGTTAGTAAAGTTTTATTTTGACTTGTAAGAAAAAATCCAGGCATGATAGAATTGATTCTTATTTTATCACCATAACGATTGGCCATTTCAATTGCAAACCATTTGGTATAAATATCAATAGCCGCCTTACCCATACTATAACCCAATACTTTTGTAATGGCACGTTTAGAACTCACCGATGAAATATTAACGATACTTCCATTGCCTGTTTTTGCGATTTCAGGTCCAAATACTTGAACAGGAATAATGGTGCCCCATAAATTAAGCACTAACGCATCCTTCATTCCATCAATATTCAAATTGAAAACATCTTCCGTTGGTTGCAAAACACCCGATGGTATATTTCCTCCAGCGCCATTCACCAATCCATCTATTTTTCCATATTTTCCTAAAATTTCATTTTTCGCTGAAACCAGTTGTGCTTCTTCTAATACATTCACCGAAATAAAATGCGCATCACCGCCATTCGCTTTCACTTCAGCTACTCTTTCATTTCCCTTCTCTACATTCTGACCCAAAATAATTGGAATTCCTCCCTGTGCTGCAATACCTTTTACAAATCCTGCGCCTAATACACCGGTACCTCCAGTAACCACAATTACTTTTCCTTGCAAACTAAACATATCCGATTGTGCCATATTTTATAATTTAATTTTTAAAAATCATTAATTTTTTACTTTATCTATACTACCTATTTAAAAGATAAAATTATTTTAATAAAAAGGAGTACAATTAGGCAATTGATTAATTTAATTTTTTTCTATATTGTTCAAATACAATAAGTTAAGTGAACTAATTCCTCCACCTACCGTAAGATCAAATAGCTAATAAACTAATATGAAAATTACTAAATTTTAAACAATTTTGGAATTATTCAATCGACAAAAAAACAAGAAAACGATACTATTTACGCAAACGATGTAGTAATTTTAGTAAATTGGCATTTAATTTAGTGGTCACACTTGAAATATCCTATAAAAGCCCATGGCAGCAGTAAATTTAAAGCAGTTAGCAAAAATATTGAACCTTTCCATTTCAACGGTATCAAAGGCCTTGCGGGATAGTCATGAAATTGGGGATGCCACCAAAGAACGTGTTTTAGCCAAAGCAAAGGAAATGGACTACACCCCCAATCCATTTGCCAGTGGATTAAGAAGAAATAAAAGTAAAACCATCGCCGTTGTGGTCCCGGAAGTGGCCAATAACTATTTTTCATTAGCTATAAATGGTATAGAGCGTATCGCACAAGAAAATGACTACCATGTCCTCATCTATTTGACACACGAAGACATTGAAAAGGAAAAAGGGATCATGAAGCATTTGGAAAATAAAAGAGTGGATGGTGTTTTGATGTCGGTAACGATGAATACCAATAATCAATCCCATTTATCAGATTTTCAACAAAAGGGCATCCCCATCATATTTTTTGATCGGATTTGCAATGAAATTGAAACTGCCAAAATTACTACAGATGATTATATAAGCGGAATGAATGCAACCAACCATTTAATTGAAAATAATTGTAAGGATATCGCCTTTTTATCATTAGGTGATGACATTTCAATTATGCAAAAAAGAAAAAGTGGCTATTTAGAGGAATTGCATAAAAATAATATGGAAGCCCCGCCAGAACGAGTTATAAAATGCGGTAATGATGATGAGATGAACTACGATCTAATAAAAAAACTTTTGAGTGGAAAAAATAAACCAGATGGCATTTTCGCTTCCGTGGAAAAACTAGCCATCACCACCTATCAAGTTTGTAGAGAATTAAATATCAATATCCCTAAAGAGGTAAAAATAATTTGTTTTTCAAATCTTGAAACTGCCTCCTTATTAAGCCCTTCCCTTTCTACCATCACGCAACCTGCTTATAATATTGGTAAAACCGCAGCGGAAGTGATGTTCAAATACCTAGACAAAAACAAGACCTACATTCCCAATGAAAATATTGTTTTACAATCCACGCTACATATTAGGGAATCATCCCAACAAATTGTTTAATATTTATTTCACCACGCAGAACCATTTGCAACTTTAATTGTTATTGATATATGAATAAGATAATTATTGCGATTACAGGTGCAAGCGGTGCTATTTATGCTAAATGTTTGATGGACGCTCTTGTCCCAATAAATGAACAATACGAATCAGTGGGTGTGGTAATGAGCGATAATGCAAAAATGGTATGGGAAACTGAATTAGATAATAAAGATTATACTAAATACCCTTTTACTTTTTATCAAAAAAATGATTTTAACGCCCCTTTTGCATCAGGATCAGCACAATACAATATTATGTTTGTGGTGCCATGCAGCATGGGTACTTTGGGGCGTATCGCATCAGGCATCAGTGATGATTTAATTACGCGCGCGGCAGATGTAGTTTTAAAAGAAAGAAGAAAGCTCATCTTAGTAGCGCGCGAAACACCGTATAATTTAATTCATATTAAAAATATGGAAACCATCACTTTGGCAGGTGGTATTATTTGTCCTGCAACACCTAGCTTTTACAGCAAGCCTAAAACAATGGAAGAACTAGCCATGACGGTGGTGAACAGAATGTTGGATTTAGCAGGCATTGATCATAAAAGTTATCGTTGGGGCAACGCGCAATAAAAAAGTCCTACCCAATGAAGGATAAGACTTTTTGTGAATACCGTTTCTATTTTTGCCGTACCAATGTATCGATACAAAATTGATCGCTAATATTGGATAACTGATTTTATATTAATCTTCTGCAGCCATTCTTCCTTTGAAATAACCCACTGACTCTGCAATTCCTGGTAAAGGATCCGACATATCTTTTTCATATTCGATACTACATATCCCTGTATATTTAACTTTGCGTAGTGATTCAATGACTGCGCCAAAATTAATTACACCGCGACCAAACTCAATTCCTTTTCCCTCTTTTGCTGCCGTATTAATATCCTTAATATGCAAATCAAATAAACGATCCTTAAAGTCGCGAATCGCTTTTTCAGGTAATGTACCAGCGCGCAAAGAATGCCCAATATCAATACACATACCCATTCTTGCATCTAAATTTTTAACACGATTATATACATCTCCAGGTGCGGGATATAAAGCATCCTCAGGTCCATGATTATGTATGGCTAGTTTAATATCATACTCCTTCACTTTTTGTTCTGCGTATTCAATTAAGTCATAATTAGGCACACCTACAATCATATTTACACCACATTTTTTTGCGTATTCAAATGTTTTATCAACCGCCTCTTTGGATTTCATGTAGATAACCCCTACCGTATAAATATTGATGCCTGCTGCTTTATACTTAGCCATCGCCGCACTAATTTGTTCATCCGTACTATTCAATGGCAAATGCATTTCCTTTAAGGACATATTTGTCAATCCAATACGTTTCATCATTGAAATAGATTGATCCAAACTAAATTTTGCGAAACTGTAACCAGCCATCCCCATTTGTAAAGGGGTATTTGCACTATTTAATGATTTGAATGCACTTGAGCTCGCATTACCAATCACAGGTAGCAATGCCGAACCTGAAATACCTAAAATAGTTTGTTGAATAAATTTTCGTCTATTGGACATAGCCTTATTTTTTAAAAAGAAATGATAAAATTATTATTAAAACTAAAGTTACTACATTAAAATTAAAAAAAATGTCCCCGCCCCGATGATGCGAGACAGGGACATTTGAATAAAATTTATTTTTAATCTTGAATTTTATCTAATGCAGGCTTATTTGTTTCGGAACCTGCATAACCCATATTTTGGTTTATTTGACCCAAACTATTCGCTAGTATTGCTGGTCTAGGAATTGGCCATAATACATGATAAGGACTAATTTTATATTGATCCCCTCTCACATTTTTAATGCCTTTTCCGTAAAAATCATTCTTGGCCATCAATCTATCATACCAGAAATTTGCTGTAGAAAAATTAGCAACAGTATAAGATTTGCCACCAAATGATTTACCTGTTTTTGCTAAAATATAGGCAACCCTTGTTAGCTCTGTTTTTCTTGGCTCCTCATAATATAATTCTCTTCCACGCTCATCTAATATAGTGCCTAAATCAACTTGCGATGCCGTATAAGGGGAACATTTTGCTCTTGTTCTAACCATATTAACATCTGCTGCTGCTGATGCTAAATCGTTTTTGTGCCAATATGCTTCAGCTCTTAACAAGTAAGTTTCAGCCAAACGGAATATATACCAATCGGAGTTACCTCCTTGATATGGATATCTAATTTCATCTTCCACATATAACTTATAATGCGGCCAACCAAACCAAGTACGAATAGTGTCACCCCCACTTACTAACAAAGAGCCATCCGCTTTTCTAAGTTGAAGTCTTTGCCCATAATAAGGGGACTTTCCTTTTAAAGTACCGGCATTATTATAGGTTAGCATGGTCATTTCCATCCAGTTTCTTGAAAGGGTATCATGTCTCAAATCTTTTGGATCATCCCAAATATAAACAGTAGCATATGGGGTGGCTCTGCAACGGCCAATACCACGACCATAATCTTTCATATGATCAAATTCAACTTGAGAATTAGTCATACCCACTTTACCATCTGGGGTTAAAATAATTCCTGAAGATGAAAAAGGCAATGCTTGACGCATACTGGTAGTACCATTTACGGTAGCAGAAGGATCACCATATCGATCAATTACTGAAAATAAAACCTCCGTATTAGCTGAACTAAATTTATTATTACGTCTGTGTAAATCCCAAATAACATTTTTACTTGCAATACCTGCATCAACCCCAAAACGATTAGTCATTAACTTATAAGTGCCATTATTAATCACTGCACTTGATGAAGCAATTGCATCATCAAACAAGCCTAATGCAAGATTCACTTTTGTCAACAAGTGACCAACAGCCGCCCTATTCACTTCCCCCTTATTGGATACCCATGGCACATTAAGCATCGCAAAATCAAGATCAGCCTTTAATCGTTGTAAAATCACCTCACGCTTTACCGAAGTGAAATCTAATTTTGCCGAACTAAGTTCCGTAAATGTAGTAGGCACATCCCCAAATTGGTGTACTAATCTATAGTAAGCATAGGCCCTAAAAAAATAAGCACGACCTAGTATACTATTCTTTTTATCATCTGCTATCGTTTTTACACTAGTAATTCTTGAAGTAATGGTATTCGCCAAACGTATTATTAAATAGTTTCTTTCCCAAAAATAGCCAATGCGGTTAAAGTCATTACTATTTAACTGCGCATCTGGCGTAATCAATATATCCATATTGACCGCAGGGCCAAACTTATCAGTTGTGCCTTCAACAGCCATTTCAGAAAAAATATTTTCTGTAATAATTGGTGCGCCATCTTCATAAAATTCTTGTCGTACATTTTTAGCGATACTCGCCAATGCAGCATTAAAACCTGACTCATCCTGAAGCGTATTTTCAGGAGAATAAAAAGACAATGCCTTTGGTTCCAACCAGTCTTTGTTGCAGGATTGACCAACAAACAATACCATACACATGGTAAATAGGTATTGTAAATATTTTATATTCAAATTTTTCATATCCAATGATTTGTATTTTAAATTAATGATTAAAATGTTAAGTTAATACCAAATGTACCGTATGATGGAGTGAAACCTTTATTTTCAGGATCGAAATACTCCCAAGAGGATACAACCAATGCATTTTGTATATTGAAATAAAACTTCAATGACTGGAATTTCATTTTCTCAATATATTTTTTAGGCATGTTGTAAGCAACACCGATATTATTTAATCTTACAAATGATGATTTTCTCCAAATATTAAATCCAATTCCAGAACCTATCGAAGACATCATCCTACCGTAATCATTAATTTGATTTTCTGGTGTCCAATAAGGTCTTTTATAAAACTGTGCACGATCATAAAAACGATCCGTGTTAGCAGCTTCATTAAATTGTGAAAGTTGTCCTAATCGGCCATATAGTTGAAAAGAAAGATCCCAATTTTTATAGAGCGTAAATTCATTTCTTAAATTGAATGATAGCTTAGCTGTAGTTCGACCCAAAAATACTTTATCATCCACTGTTAATTTTCCGTCCTTATTAACATCCTCAAGTTTGAAATCACCAGGTGAAAAACCAAAGGATTTTGCAGTAGCAGCTTCATCCACACGCCAAACACCCAATACGTTAAAATCCCAAACCGTATTAATATCTTGTCCAATGAACCAACCATTTGCTCTGTCATCCTGTTCCTTCATAGTTACTTTTCCAGTTGGATCTGTTACAGGAACTTCGCCATAAAGACTAACTATTTTATTTTTATTAGTCCATGCAGCTATTGTAGTTCTCCAAACAAAATTGTCCTTTTTTATATTTTCAGTGTTCAAACTAAATTCAAAACCTGAATTATCCACTTTACCTAGATTGGTAATTACACTATTAAATCCGGTAACATTAGGTAATGCTCTGTTCACCAATAGATCATTGGTATTTCTAATATAATAATCTACAGCACCTGATATCTTACCCCCTTTGGTACTAAAATCAATACCAAAGTTCACGGAGGCTTGACGCTCCCATTTCAAATTAGGATTAGACATATTTACTGTTTGTACCGCACCAATAGGAACATTTACGCCTCCTGGAGAGGTATATAAATAGGTACTTGCCGCAAGTTGCGCCAATGCGGAATAACGACCCACTTCACGGTTACCGTTTTCACCATAAGAAACACGCATTTTTAAATAATCAAGGACACCTTGTACTTTTTGCATAAACTTTTCATCAGAAATCACCCAAGCCAAAGCCGCAGATGGGAAAAATGCACGTGGATTACCTTGACCAAATGCAGAATAACCATCACGACGTCCAGTTAAAGTGATGAGGTATTTTTCATCATAGGAATAATTGAAACGTCCCATGATCGCATCTCCAGTTTGATATTGGTCATTCGCACTAATTTTTTGGATACTAGCTGCTTGTATTCCATTCCAACCTAAGTTATCATTGGGAGAATATTTCTCAGCATTCATGGTACTAGAGAAAAATTGAAACTTTTCCGCATTGAATAAAGCCGTTGCGTCAAAACTATGTTTTCCAATTTTTTTATTCCACATTAATAAATTATCAACCTGCCATTGAAAAGTACGGCTATCCGTTCTTTCGGTAATCCCACCTCTACTTTCTAGCAATGGTCTTTGGGAAGAAATATGTTGATAATTTTGAGACCATTCAAACCTTGGTGTATAATTGACTTGATAAGAAAATCCCAAAGGAAGTTTACCCTTCACATATACTGATCCAAAAAGGTTATTGAACCTGATAAGTCGTTTAACATAATAAGGTGTCATCAAAGGGTTAGTATTATTACCTACATCGTCATTTGGACTAGCACGTAGTCGTCCATCATCTTGAAACACTTTACCAAAAGGGATGGTACCTAACATATCTCCAATACTTACAGGAGTTTGACCTTCATCCCTACTCGCAAACTGCATATTTAAACCAAAAGTTAAATATTTAGCAATTTCAGTTTCTAAATTTAATCTTGATCTAAAAGTTTTAAATATTTCTCCATTGGACATCCCTTGGTTTTCAAAATATCCTAATGAAGTATAGTAAGTAGTGTTTTGTGTCCTACCTGAAATACCAACAGTATGATCCTGTTGCATTCCATTTTTATTCAAGATGAGGGATTCCCAATCAATAGGGGTACCATTCTTGTAGCTTTCAATTGAAACCGGCTGCATTCCAGTACCACCGCCTAATCTTTGCAACCAAATACTTACAGGATCTGCACCAACTAGACCTGAAAGCCCTAGCCACTGATCTACGGTGAAACCATTAGGCAATTTTCTAGGATCCAACTCAAAATATTTCATACCTGGCTTGGAAGTTGAATCATACCCTCTCATACTATATCTCACATCCTGTCTCCAAGATAAAAACTCATCTGGACTTAGCAAACCTGGCCAACTAGAAATACGATTCATGGTATAATTGGAGTTAACTGTAATAATTGGCTTACCCAGTTTTCCTCTTTTGGTTGTAATAAGGATAACACCGTTTGCTGAACGAGCGCCAAATACGGCTGCAGAACTTGCGTCCTTAAGTACGTCCATAGTGGCAATATCATTAGGATTAATATCTGAAAGATCCCCAGGATAAATTACCCCATCTAATACAATCAATGGAGATGTGGATGCAGTCAATGAGGCACGACCACGAACTTGAAGTGATCCACCACCCTTAGGGGATGCACTAAAACCTACATCCAATCCAGGGGCGTTTCCACGAAGCATATCTTGAATAGATCTTGCATTTTCGTTTTCTAATTGGGTCGCTTTAATTTGAACTACAGCGCCCGTAAGATCTTTTTTCTTAGCAGTACCGTAACCAACAACCACTACATCAGACAGAGAAGAAACTTGTTCTGTTAAAAAAACATTAATTACATTATTGTTTTTTACTGCAACTTCTGATGTAATAAATCCTACGGCCGAAAATACAAGCGTTCCATTATCCGGAACACTAATAGTAAACACACCTTTCGCGTCAGTAATCACTGCAGTTTTGCTACCCTTTACAGCAACGCTGATACCATCCAAAGGGTTGTTACGACTGTCCGTTACTTTACCTGTTACAGTAATTTGCGCTAAGGATAATTTGCGTGTTGCAACTTCCGCATTAACGGAGATAGAACTCGTTACGAAAAAACTAAATAAACCAAGTAGTAGTATGCTACTCGATATTAGTTTTTTAGATTCTTTTTTGTTTTTTTTCATTTAACTAAAGTTTAATTTATTGTTCTACTCATTACTTTTGAAATAAAAAATTTATTCAATATTGAATATGCATTTGTATAACAAATACCGCTAGCGTAAATTAATTTTTAAAAAAAGACCATAACATTAAACCAAACTATGATCTAACAATCAAAGCAAATTTTGCAAGCAGTCGTAAATAAGCAATATCAA
>CAJBLA010000162.1 GCA_903953815.1 uncultured Bacteroidota bacterium
ATATCACTTATCATGGTTTGCAGCAAGTAGTAGGATATCCCATATTAGATTTAGATAAGTTTAAAACCGACTTAGGCTGGTATTTGCGCAGTTTAGAGGAAGTGATCATCCAAGTATTAGCTGAATATGGATTAAAAGGAGATAGGAGTGTTGGAGAAACAGGGGTGTGGTTATCGCCAGAAGATCCATTTATGGCAAGAAAAATTTGTGCCATGGGTATTAAGTGTAGTCGGTGGATTACCATGCATGGTTTTGCGTTAAATGTTAATACGGACTTATCGCATTTTGAATATATCGTGCCCTGTGGTATTCAAGGAAAGGCAGTCACCTCATTAGAAAAAGAATTAGGTAGGAAGGTGGATTATGCCGAAGTGAAGCAAAAAATTAAATTGCACTTCGAAAATGTATTCGACTGTGATTTAGTTAATTCTTAGTTGCAAATTTTAAACTAGATTTTTGTAATCCCAATTATATTATAGGTAGGCTGTTGATTTAACGCGCATTAAAACAGTAAGGTCCCAGCAGGCAATGATCTATTCCCTTGTAAACCGCCACTATGAATCATTAAAATTTTAGCAGTTGGTGAAAAATAATTATTGGCTACTAAACTTTTTACTGCCATAAATAATTTGCTAGTATATACTATATCGGTGGGTATTTTTTCTGTTGTCCATAGTTGATTCATAAAATCAAATTGTGCTTGATTCGTTTTTGCATAACCGCCTAAGTGAAAATCGTGTAGCAATGTAAATGGTGTTTCTTTATTAGTGATGAGTTGCGTTATTTCATTGCGAATAGTAGCTTCATTTTTTAACACTGGTATACCAATGACATGTTGGTGTGGCTTTGCGGCGGTTATTAAACCAGCCATCATGGTTCCAGTGCCCACTGCGCATATGATATGACTGTAGCTATTGGTTTTTTCATTGGATAAAATAGTGGCAGCGCCTTTTGCGCCTAGGGTGCCATATCCGCCTTCATCAACAAAGTAGGTATTGCTTGTGACATTATTTTCAAATAATTCGGTCTTCAATAATTGAAAATTATTTCTACCTAAAAATTTTAAATGCATGCCATATTGCTTCGCTTCCTGTAAGGTGGGGGTGATGGGTTCGTCTTCATTGGATCTAACATAGCCCACGCTTTGTAAATTATATTTTTTTGCAGCAAAGGCGAGTGCGACCAAGTGATTGGAATAAGGGCCTCCAAAACTGGCAATGGTGTCTGCATTTTCTTCCTGTGCTTGTTGCAAATAATATTTAAGTTTAAACCATTTATTTCCGCTTACAATGGGGTGTAGCTCGTCTAATCTTAATACAGCTAATTGTATGCCTTTTAAACAAAAGCTAGGAACTGCTTGTATGTTAATGTTTTCGTTCAAATTTTCTCTATTAATATAAAATCAGTTATTTTTGCGCTGCTTTTAACATCAAGTAAAAATACGATTAAAAAATACAAACAATGAGTGCACCCACATTAGTGATTTTGGCAGCTGGAATGGCAAGTAGGTATGGAAGCATGAAACAAACTGAAGGATTTGGCCCCAATGGGGAAACGATCATGGAATATTCAATATATGATGCGATTCGTGCAGGATTTGGGAAGGTTGTTTTTATTATTAGAGAAGAATTTGCGGAGCCATTTAAAAATATTTTTGAACCAAAATTAAATGGCAAAATTGAAACCGCTTATGTATATCAATCTTTAGATAAGTTTACCAATCATTATCCAACCCCTACAGATAGAACAAAACCTTGGGGTACTGCACATGCATTATTATGTACCAAAGGTGTGGTGAACGAGCCGTTTGCAGTGATCAACGCAGATGATTATTATGGCGTAGATGCATTTAAACAAGCTTTTGATTTTTTAACCATCACCTGTTCTGAAAAAACATATTGTATTTTAGGCTATGAGTTATCTAATACATTAAGTGATAATGGAACCGTAAGTAGGGGGGTATGCACTTTGGATAATGAATCGTATTTGACAAAGATCAATGAGCGTACAAAAATATTTAGAACTGCGAGTGGTCAAATAGTATATGAAGAAGCAGGTGTTGAAACTCCATTAGCAGAAGATACCAGAGTGAGTATGAACTTTATGTGTTTCGCGCCTGGTTTTATTGATTTGTGCGAACGTGAGTTTGCTTTATTTTTAGAAAAACAAGGGCAGGAATTAAAGTCAGAGTTCTTCATTCCTTTGGTAGCGGGCCGATTTGCAGAATTAGCATTAGGGAAAGTAAAAGTGATCGCTACACAAGCAAAATGGTTTGGCGTCACTTATAAGGAGGATGCGCCTGGCGTTAAAGCAAGTATTGATCAATTAGTAGGGGAGCAAGTATACCCAAAGAATCTTTGGTAATATAAGTGTGATTTTTTTTAAATCTCTTGGAAACGCCTTAGGATGAAATAAGAAAGGGCTTAATTAAATGACCTGACGCTGTACATAAAGTTTTTTAAATTATCTAGTTGCGACTTTCTGTTTCTGGCATTACTGCTTGCGTACTTTGGTAATTTAATATTTATGTCTTTTGTTTTTTCATTGTCCTTTAAAGCATTGACAACATCTATAATCTCGGTTGATTTAACAGCGAAGGCAACACCTTCTGCTAACTTTTGTCTGGTACTTATGACGCCAATTAATTCACCATTCGAATTAAAAATGGGCGCTCCAGAGTAACCAGGATTGGCGCTAATTTGAATTTGGTAGGAACTGCTATCGCCTTCATAACCTGTTTGTGCACTTAAATAACCTTTACCATAAACAATATCATTGTCATTGCGTGGGAAGCCTAGGGTGAAAATTTCTTCACCTAAGTCTGAAATTTTTCGACGTATTGCGTAGGGGATGGATTTAGGTTGTTTGTAATCCTTATCTTCTATTTTTAATAAAGCAAGGTCGTTAGTAACATCGCTATAAATAATACTAGCATTTAATTCTTGTCCTTTGCTATTTATAACAATAGCGCCATCACCTTTTAGTACATGTGCATTGGTGATGATATACCCTTTGGTGTCAATTAAAAATCCAGAACCACCACTTATCAATTTTGCATTTTCAGGCACTTTTGTTTTTACCTCATTCAATAAATGTCCTTGAGCTTGTTGGTTCTTTTTGATCACCTCCACTGCTTTACTTAACTGGAGTAATTGAGATCCATTTAAGCTAGGAGATAAATACATTACAATAATAGAAGTAAAAATGGCAAAGAATCCACCAAATGAAGCGGCAATGGCAATTACTTTTTTATATTTCGACCACAATTTTATCACTTTGCTTGGTTCAACTCCTGCTTCAATTGGCGCCCACTCACCATTGGCTAATAAAGAAGAGAAAACTTGTTGAGAAGTATGCGCAACATTTTTCCGTTTCGCATAGGTTTTCATTTGATCTAAAAATAATTTGTGTTCAACAACCATTTGGTCTATGTCTGCAGATTTTTGTCTGATGACATCAAATTGCGCCCTTTCCTGATCCGACAATTCGCCTGATAGGTATTTTTCAATGGTCTCTAATAATTGAATGTCTTCCATAATTAATCTCCTATATTATATTGCGCAAAAAAAAGTTTTTTAAGGCGCATCAAACATTTATATTTTTGGTTCTTGGCATTATCAGCATTGGTATATCCAAACTGACTTGCTAGTTCCTGCATCCCTTTTTTATTTAAATAATACCCTTCTAACAAACTTTTACAAGGCTCTCCTAAACTATTTAATGCCCGATCCATAATTGCGAAAGCAGCATCTTTTTTTTCAATTTGCCCCATATCCATTTCGATAGATATGCTTTCTTCGTTTTCACTCAATGGACTACTGTATTTACCCATTTGTTGTAAGAGTTTTATCCACATATGCTTACAAATTGAAAATAGGTAGGTTTTAATTTGACAGGTGAGGACAAATGAGTCCAATTGTACTTTTTCATATAAAGCAATCATTGCTTCCTGAAAAATATCCCTTGCGTCGTCAAAACTTCCATTGTTATTTTCTACGAAGTGCTGAATCATCGTAAAATGACTTTTATATAGTGTTTCCACTGCTTTGGAGTCATTTTGAGCTAATCCCTTTAATAGGGCTTGTTCATTGAGTTCAGCTTTCAAGGTATTTATACGTATTTGAGGCAAAAGTAACCCAAAAAGGGTTCTTTTATATTTTTTAGGGGCAGAAGGTTACCTTTTTATCCTTTTTGTATTAAGAGTATTAATTAATTAATTTAAAACAAATTTTATGAAAAAAGTATTCGCAATCTTAGCTATCGCTGCTTTAACTGCTTGTGGTGGTGCTTCAACTGAAGCTACAACTGATACAGCTGCTGCTGCAACTGTTGACACAACTGCTGCTGTAACTGTTGACACAACTGCTGCTGCAACTGTTGATACAACTGCTGCTGCAAAATAAATAATTGTACTGTTGGTGGGTTATTTATAACCCATACTTGCCAACTAACAGTTATCGGAAAAGTTTCATATGGCAAGCAATCGTAAGAGTCCCTCCGTTTCTACGGGGGGACTCATTTTTTTAGCCCTCCCCAGCACCTGTTTAGGGTATCCCCAAATTTGTAGGATTGACCAGCCATAATTTGCCGATTAGTTACCTAAATGAATTGAACACATTTCTTGTTTTATTTCAACTAATGGGTATTAGTGGTTTGTAAATGAGCTAGTTGTAAAACAACTATTTGTTAGTTTTGGCATTATTTATAGCAAACAATTTTGTCAATTAGCCTATATTGATTACCTTTGTGGAACGATGAAAGCAAATATTAACAATTGGTTTTACTTTTTCTTTTATTTCTACTTTAACCAAAGTAGCCGGGTAATATTTGTAAAAGCATAAAGAAATTAAATAAATATACAATCCCGGCCCAACAGTCGGGATTTTTTGTATCCAAAAATGAAGCAGGGGATAAATGGAATTTTGAAGTGGGTAAAAGAAGTCGAAAGGTAGCGCAAAATGGACGGAAATGATGGGGAATGATAAAAGTAAAAACTGGATCTGAGATAAATGAATAAAAAGGTTACGATACAAGGTTACGAAGGAAGTTTCCACCAAGTGGCAGCGATGCATTTTTTTGGAAAAAATGTACAGGTAATTACTTGTGATACTTTTAGAGAAGTGGTGAAAATTGGGGGGGATGTTAAATTATCAGATGGGGCTGTGATGGCGATCGAAAATTCAATTGCTGGAAGCATTTTGCCAAATTATAATTTAATACAAAAAAGTAATCTTCAAGTGATTGGCGAAGTGTATTTATCTATCAGTCAAAATTTGTTGGCGAACCCTGGTGTAAAGCTCGAAGATATAAAGGAAGTGCATAGTCATCCAATGGCGATATTACAATGCTTGGATTATTTAGAAAAGTATAACTGGAAATTAGTGGAGTCTGAGGATACCGCATTAAGTGCTAAAGTAGTTCACCAATATAAAAGTAAACATACGGCAGCTATTGCGAGTAAATTTGCAGCACAATTGTATGATTTAAATGTATTAACACCCGATGTACATACTTTGAAAAATAATATCACTCGATTTTTAATCATGGAGCCGAAGGTTTCAAAAACAATGGTTGAAAACGCGGACAAGGCATCTATCTATTTTCAAACCGATCATTCAAGAGGTATTTTGTCAAAGGTGCTGGCTAAAATAGCCCAAGGGAAAGTGAACTTGAGCAAATTACAAAGTATGCCAATTCCTGGAAGCACTTTTAAATATGGCTTTTATGCGGATTTGGAATTTGACAATAAAAAGCAAATGGAAAAGGTATTGGAGGATGTAAAATCCTTAACGAATAGTATGAAAATATTTGGGTTGTATAAAAAAGGAAAAGTAGTAAAAGGATAATGATGAATGTAACAGTTTCACATAGATTAGAAGGTATTGGTGAATATTATTTTTCATCCAAGCTGCGCGAAATTGATGAACTCAATAAAGCCGGTAAGGGAATTATTAATTTAGGAATAGGAAGTCCTGATTTACCGCCACATCCTGATGTGATAAAAATATTGCAAGAAGAATCAAGCAAGGACAACGTTCATGCTTATCAATCTTACAAAGGTTCTCCTTTATTAAGGGAAGCCATTGCGAATTGGTATAAAAAGTATTTCAAAGTGGCTGATTTAAATCCGGCAACCGAGATACTTCCATTACTAGGGAGCAAGGAAGGGATCATGCATATATGCATGACCTATTTAAATGAAGGCGATCAGGTATTAATTCCAAATCCTGGTTATCCGACATACACAAGTGCAGTTAAGTTAGCGGGTGGCACTCCGCTTTATTATGCATTAACTGCCGAAAACAGTTGGGCACCTGACTTTGAAAATTTAGAAAAATCAGATTTATCAAAAGTCAAGTTGATGTGGGTGAACTATCCGCATATGCCAACAGGTCAAAGTCCTACTAAGGAATTGTTTGAAAAATTAGTAGCCTTTGGAAGGAAGCATCAAATATTGATTTGTCATGACAATCCTTACGCATTCATTTTAAATGATCAACCGGAAAGCTTATTAAGTATCGATGGTGCGAAAGAGGTAGTGATTGAATTAAACTCTCTTAGTAAAAGCCAGAATATGGCAGGTTGGAGAGTGGGCATGTTAATTGCCGCCGAGGACCGAATCAATGAAATACTTAGGTTTAAATCCAACATGGATAGTGGTATGTTTTTGCCTGTGCAATTAGCAGCGGCCAAAGCATTAAGCTTGGATCAAAGTTGGTATGACTCCGTGAATAAAATATATACAGCACGACGTGAAAAAGTATTCGAATTATTAGATGTTTTAAAATGTGCCTATTCAAAACAACAAGTGGGAATGTTTGTTTGGGCTAAAATTCCCGCTACTTACAAAGATGGTTATGCGTTAAGTGATAAGGTATTGTATGAAGCCAATGTTTTTATCACCCCTGGTGGCATATTTGGTAGTGCAGGTAACGATTATATCAGAGTAAGTTTATGTGGTTCATTGGAAAAATTTAGTGAAGCAATAAAAAAAATAAAAGCATGCGTTTAGCAGTGGTGGGTATTGGTTTAATGGGAGGGTCCATTGCATTGTCTTTGAAAAAGAAAGGCTTTGTTAGCCATGTTATTGGCGTGGATCAAAACATAGAACACCAGCAGCAAGCTTTGCAATTAGGTATTGTTGATGAAATCATGTCCTTGGAGGACGCAGTAACATCTTCCGATATCATTGCGCTTGCCACACCGGTTAATGTGGCTGAATTATTATTGCCCTCCATTTTGAATTTAGTGAACAAACAAGTTGTTTTTGATTTAGGGTCTACTAAGGAAAGTATTGTAAATGTCGCGAATGCACATTCCAATAAAGGAAGATTCGTTCCAACACATCCAATGTGGGGTACTGAATTTAGTGGTCCAACAGCAGCGCAAACAGATGCGTTTGTAGATAAGGCAACGGTCATTTGTAATAAAACACAAGTGGATGCAGATGCCTTGGCTATCATTGAGCAAATGTATGCGCAGTTAGGTATGCATATATTATACATGGATGCAATCAAGCATGATATTCATGTGGCTTACATAAGTCATATATCGCATATTACTTCATTCGCACTGGCCAATACAGTGTTGGAGAAGGAAAAAGAATCGGATGCAATTTTCGAGTTAGCAAGTGGTGGTTTTGAAAGTACCGTTCGTTTGGCAAAGTCCAATGCGGAAATGTGGGTGCCCATCTTTATGCAAAACAAAGAAAATGTGTTAGATGTGTTAAATGAGCATATTAGTCAACTTAGAAAGTTCAAAGCCAGTTTGGAAAAAGAAAATCCGGACTATTTGTTGGAGTTGATTCAAAATGCGAATAAAATAAAAAGGATTTTAAAATAATTACAAAAAAGTAAAACACTATCAGTGATTTTACAAAAAATATTAAAAATGAAGAAGAAAGAAGATTTAAATATAACGAATGAATTAATTGAGGCGGTTAAATCTCAAAAAACCTTTTCGGAGATTGGGATTAATGAGCAATTAGTGAAGGCAGTTACAGAATTGGGATACACGCACGCTACTGAAATTCAGGAGCGTTCGATTCCTGTGTTGATAAGTGGTACTAAGGATTTTATTGGATTAGCACAAACAGGTACTGGTAAAACAGCTGCATTTGGTTTGCCATTATTACAATTAATTAAAAATGCAGATAAGTTTCCACAAGCATTAGTGGTTTGTCCAACCAGGGAATTGTGTATGCAAATTGTAAATGAAATGAATTTGTTTAAAAAGCACATTTCAGGTTTACAAGTATTAGCAGTGTATGGTGGTACCTCGATAGGCATGCAAATTAAAGATTTAAAAAGAGGCGTACAAGTGGTGGTCGCAACACCAGGTAGGTTAATTGATTTGATTGAAAGAAAAGCAATTAATTTAGAAAAGATACAATACGTGGTATTGGATGAGGCAGATGAAATGTTAAACATGGGATTCCAAGATGACATTGAATTTATCTTAAAAAACACACCGAACAGAGAAAGTATTTGGTTGTTTAGTGCAACAATGCCTGCTGAAATCAGAAAGGTAAGCAAGCGTTACATGAAGGAACCTGTGGAAGTAACTATTGGTAAAGTAAATGCTACAAACAAAAGTATTGATCACCAATATTATTTAACATCTGCGCAACATCGTTATGAAACTTTAAAAAGAATCATTGACTTTAATCCAGGTATTTACGGAATAATTTTTACACGTACTAAAGCAGATGCGCAGGATGTAGCACAAAGATTAACGCGCGAAGGTTATGATATTGATGCCATCCATGGTGATTTAACGCAACAACAACGTGATCGCGTAATGGGCCAATTTAGAGATAAAAGTTTGCAATTATTAATTGCAACGGATGTGGCTGCACGTGGTATTGATGTAAAAGGTATTACGCACGTAATCAATTTTGAATTGCCGGATGATGTGGAAGTATATACCCACCGAAGTGGCCGTACGGGTCGTGCGGGTAGTCAAGGAATTTGTATTTCGATTGTACATGCGCGTGAATCTTATCGTTTACGTCAAATTGAAAATATTAATAAATGTACCTTCCATAAATTGGATATCCCAAGTGGTAAGGATGTATGTCGTAAACAATTTTTCCATGTGATGGATAAGTTAATGTCAACAGATGTGAGTCATGGTGATTATGAAACTTATGTTCCTATGTTGGCAGAAAAATTTGCTGACATGACTAAGGAAGAAATTTTAAAGCGTGTCGCTGCTTTGGAATTTAATCGTTTCTTAAGTTATTATGAAAATGCACAGGATTTAAATATTCGTACTGCAGATAAAGGACGTCGTGAACCAATGCAACAACAGGATCGCAATCGTGATAGGGGTCGTCAAGAATTTGGCGGTGCTGATCGTGGTCGTACAAGAAGCAATGATCGTGGTATGGAGCGCAGTTCATCGGATCGTGGAAGTCGTGGTGCGGAAAGAGGAGCAAGCGGCTATACACGTTTGTTTGTAAACCTTGGTACTAAGGATGGTTTTTATAAAGCCAGCTTTTTACAATTCATTTTAGACATGAGTGATTTAAGAAAAGAAGCTTTAGGAAAAATTGATATGCGCGATATGAACAGCTGGGTTGAAATTGAATCAGGTGCTGCAAAACAAATGATCAATGCAGTAGATGGTAAAAATTACAAAGGCCGTCGTATTAGAATGAATGATGCAGATAGCGGTGGTCCAAAAGGATTCAGCAAAAAAGAAGGTCAATAGACAACGCTTCTGAAAAAAGTAAAGCATAAATAAAACATTTAAATATTAAAATTGGAAAAAATGGGAGACTTAACTGAACAACAACAAAAAGTAAGCATTTTATTAAAAAAATCACCCTTGATTATTTCAGGTCCTTGCAGTGCAGAAACTGAGGAGCAAGTGATGCAAACTGCTATCCGATTGGCAGCCACTGGTAGAGTGGATATTATGCGTGCAGGTATTTGGAAACCAAGAACGCGTCCGGGAAGTTTTGAAGGTATTGGCACCAAGGGATTGCCTTGGATGCAACAAGCCAAAAAAGAAACTGGACTCCCGGTAGCAATCGAAGTTGCTACTGCTAAACAAGTGGAAGATGCATTGCATTTTGATGTTGATGTTTTGTGGGTAGGTGCTCGAACAACCGTGAATCCGTTTAGTGTGCAAGAAATTGCAGATGCATTAAAAGGGGTGAAAGTTCCAGTTTTGATTAAAAATCCAATCAATCCTGATTTAGAATTATGGATTGGCGGGATGGAACGTATTGCAAAAGCAGGCATTGAGGATTTAGGTTTAATACATCGTGGATTTAGTTCTTATGGTAATACGGAATTTAGAAATGCACCCATGTGGCATTTGGCTATTGAAATGAAGCGTCGTTACCCAGGTATTCCAATGATCAATGATCCATCACACATTTGCGGTCGTCGTGATATTTTACAAGAAGTAGCGCAACAAGCAATGGACTTAGATTTTGATGGTTTAATTATTGAATCTCATATTGATCCAGACAATGCTTGGAGCGATGCCAAACAACAAATCACACCAGAAGTATTGAAAGAGATGTTGGAAGCAATTCGTTGGAGAAAAGAAGATGTTGCTTCTGCTGAATATCATGCTGCACTTGAAAAATTACGTCAACAAATTAACCAATTGGATGATGAGTTGTTGCAAGTTCTATCTACGCGTATGAAGGTGGCTGAAAAAATTGGCGAATACAAAAAGAACAATGACATTACTATATTACAAACCAACCGTTGGAATGAAATTTTAGAGCGTGCGGTAGGTAAGGGAAATAAAATTGGCTTAAGTGAGGATTTTATTACCAAGTATATGGATGCAGTTCATATGGAAAGTATTCAGCACCAAAATAAAGTAATGAATAAATAGTTTCGAAGAGTAAAATTTAATTTTGCTCGTGAAAACTTTTTAAAAATCAAATAAGATGAAAAACTGGAAAGTTAAATTAGCTACAAGTACAGTGTCATTTATATTAGATGGCAAATTCCAAGCTATTGAAAAATTGGTCAACAAGGCAAATGCATTTTATATCACTGATGAAAATGTATATGCCTTGCATCAAAATAAATTCAAGGGTAAAAAAACCATTGTTATTCCTGCAGGAGAGGAGCACAAGCAGCAGGCCACTGTTAACTTTATTATTGAGGCCCTACTTAACTTAGGCGCAACGCGTGAAGCAGTGCTAATAGGGGTGGGTGGCGGCGTAGTCACCGATATGGTGGGCTATGCGGCAAGTATATATATGCGTGGGGTAAGTTTTGGTTTTGTGCCTACCACTATTTTGGCCATGGTGGATGCTAGTATTGGCGGAAAAAATGGGATTGATGTAGGCTTGTTTAAAAACATGGTCGGACTCATCAAACAACCTTCCTTTTTATTATACGATTTTGATTTTTTGAAAACATTGCCTAATCATCAGTGGGAGAATGGATTTGCTGAAATCATTAAGCATGCAGCCATCAAGGATGCGAAATTGATGAAGCAATTGGCTGTCCATGATTTGTCTTTTTATCAAAAAAATAAAAAAGAATTAATTGCGCTTATTGAAAAAAATGTAAAAATAAAAATGACAGTGGTGCAAAAGGATGAGTTTGAAAAAGGCGATCGCAAGTTGCTCAATTTTGGACATACTATTGGACACGCCATTGAAAATGAACATGCATTACTACATGGGCATGCAATAAGTATCGGCATGGTATATGCGGCTAAAATATCTCAGGTTTTACAAGGTTTTACGGATACGGGCATTTTAATCGAAACTTTAAAAAAGTATGGATTGCCCATTAGTATGCGTTTTGATATTACGCATGCGATGGCAGTAATGCAGAAGGATAAGAAAAAGGCAGCCAAGGGTATGCAGTATGTTTTGTTAAATAAATTAGGGAATGCGGTATATGAAACGGTACCCATGAAATCATTAGAAAAATTAATAAAGTTGTATTCTTAAGATGCGTGTAATAGTATATCCATCAAAATTAATTGGGGCAGAAATCGCACCAGCAAGTAAAAGTAGTATGCAAAGAGCCTGTGCTGCTGCCTTATTGCATAAGGGTAAAACGATTATTCATAACCCTGGTCATTCCAATGATGATTTGGCAGCAATAGATGTCATTCAAAAATTAGGGGCTGTTGTTGCAATAAACAAAGCTGATAACAAAGAATTAAACAATGCAACAATCACCGTAACATCCAATGGCGTGCATCCTTTGGGTCCTGCAATGAATTGTGGTGAAAGTGGCTTAGGTATTCGAATGTTTACCCCTATTGCCGCATTAAGTAACCAAACCATTAGTATTGAAGGCAAAGGAAGCTTGGTAAAAAGACCGATGCATTTTTTTGATGAAATTTTTCCTTCCTTAGGGGTTGCAATCAAATCGCAACAAGGTTTTTTGCCCATTGAAATAAAAGGGCCTTTGCAACCAGCAAACATCACTGTGGATGGATCCTTGAGTTCGCAGTTTTTAACCGGTTTATTAATGGCGTATGCGGCCACTGAAGTATATGACACAGAAATAAAGGTGTTGGATTTAAAAAGCAAACCTTATATCGATTTAACCCTAGGGGTATTAAATGAATTCGGATGGAATGTAAAACATACCAACTACGAAAGTTTTAAATTTTATAGTCATACACCATTAAAATCATTGATTGAATATACCGTAGAAGGGGATTGGAGTGGAGCTGCTTTTTTATTAGTTGCTGGAGCAATTACAGGCCCAATTAAAGTGAAAGGATTGCAATTAGATTCGACACAGGCGGATAAAAAAATCATTAGTGCTTTAATTAGTGCGAATGCAAGTATTACGATTGAATCGGATGGAATAATTATAGGTCCTAATAAAAATTTGGAAAATGGGGGACAAGAAAAATTGAATGCATTTCAGTTTGATGCAACAGATTGTCCTGATTTATTTCCGCCCCTGGTAGCATTAGCCTCTTATTGTGATGGGGTTAGTGAAATAAAAGGTGTAAGTCGGTTAGCACATAAAGAAAGTGATCGCGGACTTACGCTGCAAGCAGAGTTTGCAAAAATGGGCGTAAATATAATTTTAGCGGGCGATGTTATGGAAATACATGGCGGCGGTGAAATTAAATCAGCAGTTGTGTTTTCGCAGCATGATCATCGCATTGCTATGGCATGTGCTGTAGCTGCTATAGGTGCAAATGGGCCTATTGAAATTACTGAAGCGGAGGCCATCAATAAATCCTATACTGATTTCTTTACTGATTTACAACAATTGGGGGCAAAAGTGCATATTGAATAAATTTCTTACCTTGTAATATTGAACTTTGTAACATGAACAAATTTGGAACCTTATTTAGTGTACAGATATTTGGAGAATCGCATGGGGCATGTGTAGGACTTACTATTGATGGATGTCCCGCTGGATTGCCATTAACTGCGGCTGATTTCACAGAAGATATGGAACGCCGTAAAGGTGGCAAACAAAAAGGTACGACACCAAGGCAGGAGGATGATATTCCTATTTTTAAAACAGGAATTTTTAATGACCTAACTACTGGTGCGCCACTCATGATGTTGTTTGAAAATAACAATACTAGAAGTGGTGATTACGAAAAACAAAGAGCTGTTCCAAGGCCAGGTCATGCTGATTTCACAGCGCATCATAAGTTTGGGGGTTTTGAAGATTATAGAGGCGGTGGACATTTTAGTGGTCGACTCACTGCAGCATTAGTGGGTGCGGGTGTGGTCGCTAAAAAGTTATTAAAAGGGGTTGAAGTAAAAGCAACTCTAAAAAGTATTGGTGGAGAAACTGATTTAGAAAAAGGATTGCAAAGAGCGATCGATAACAAAGATAGTGTGGGTGGCATTGTGGAATGTGTGGTTACGGGGTTGCCTATTGGTTTAGGAGAACACTTTTTTAATTCAGTGGAATCTTTAATTAGTCATGCCGTATTTGCTATACCAGCTATTAGGGGAATTGAATTTGGTACTGGCTTTGCTGCTGCTAATATGTTTGGGATTGAACACAATGATGCAATTATTGATGCATCCGGTAAAACAAAAACAAATCATGCAGGTGGGGTAGTAGGTGGTTATACCAATGGGAATGATTTGGTTTTTCGTATTGCCGTAAAACCTACTTCTTCAACACCTAAAGAACAAAACACACTGAATTGGGAAACCAATGAACAAGAAAATTTTTCTGTAAAAGGAAGACACGATTTATGCATAGCACTTAGGGTACCGGTTGTCTTGGAAGCCGTTACCGCCATGGTACTTGCAGATTTAATGATGATAGAACAAAAAATTCCAAGAATTATTAAAAATTAAAATTATGGAAAGCGAATTTATATACCATGTCACCACACAAAAGGAGTGGGAACAAGCTTTATTGAATAATGAATATTTGCCATTACATTACGCGCAGGATGGATTTATACATTGCTCCATTGAAAGACAAATCGCTGGAGTATTAGATCGTTTTTACAAAGGCCAATCTGGATTAGTGAAACTTAAAATAGAAAAAGCCAAAGTGCAAAGGCCTGTTTTATTTGAATTAGCACACGATATGAATGAATTATTTCCGCATATTTATGGCTCGCTTAATATTGATTCAGTAGTGGAAGTGATTTCATTGTAAAAATAAATGCAGTTGTTTAATTTCATAAAAATAGGAGTTGGTTGCGTCTTTTTGATGTTGCAATCTCCGAAGGTGGCATCTGCTCAAAATATTTATCCCAATACCTTAACCAACGCCAATTATTTGGATAGCGCAAACATAAAACGCTATAAAAAATGGATCGATACTTCTCGGATTCATATTGAATTAAATCGGATCACAGGAATTGCAAGTTTTTATAGTAAAAGTTTTGACGGGACTTTGACCGCAACTGGGGAAACATTTAATAATAGAAAATTGACCGCAGCATGTAATTTATTCAAGTTAAATACAATTGTAAGGGTAACTAATTTAAGAACTGGGTCCTATGTGTTAGTAAGAATAAATGATCGAATGCATCCAAAAATGCTACAAAAAGGAAGAATCATAGATTTAAGTCAAGTGGCGTCTAAGAAGTTGATTATCAATTCAAAAGGAATTATTAAAGTAGCTATTGAGGCCATTGGTTATTCAAAAACCACACCAAAAACGTAGGAAATCCTTTATCTATAAATTATTTCAATATTTCATCATTTAGAACTAAATTTGTATAAATATTAACTATTTAATACTATGAAAAAAATACTATTTTCTCTGGTCATCTTAGCTTTTGCGGGTAATGTTTCTGCGCAAACAGATGCGAATGTGAAAAAACCATCTATTGCCTTAAAAGTTTCCGCCTTTGATTTTACAACAGCTAGAGCAATCCAAGTGAATACGCTAGGTACTGTTTTAAGTAATAAGTCTTGGGAAAAATTGAGTAATTCAACAAAAAGTATTGGGGTTCAATATTTTAAAGGAGTCACACCTAAAATGGATTTCATGGTGAATTTGGATTTTGCTTCATTGTCTTATCCTTTTTATGCTTCTTCACTAATACAAAGAACCAGGGGTACTGGTAGCGGTGCTACAACGGAAGATTTTTATGCAGCTGCAGATGCAGGTCTTAACTTTAAAATGTTATCTGACGATCATAAAGTGGTGCCTTATTTATCAGCAGGTATTGGCGTTGGTAAATTTAGATCAAGCTATATGGCATATGCACCAGTGGGTGCTGGTATTCAAATTAAAGCAAATCATGGTTCATTTATAAACATCCTAAGTACTTTCAGAGCTGAGATGTCTGCTTTAACTAAAACACATTTTAATCATGGCGTTAGTTACTCAATGCCTTTGAAATTAAAGGAGAAAAAACCAGTAGTGTTACCTCCACCACCGCCACCAGCTGATACAGATAATGATGGTGTAATCGATGCAAATGATAAATGTCCAACGGTTGCAGGTTTAGCTAAATACGCAGGATGTCCAATTCCTGATACAGATAAAGATGGTGTTAATGATGAGCAAGACAAATGTCCAACGGTTGCAGGTTTGGCTAAATACGCTGGATGTCCAATTCCTGATACAGATAAGGATGGCATCAATGATGAGCAAGATAAATGTCCAACGGTTGCAGGTTTAAGCCGTTACAATGGATGTCCTATTCCTGATACAGATAATGATGGTGTCAATGACGAGGTGGATGCTTGTCCTACTGAATCCGGAATTAGTGCAAACCATGGTTGTCCTGATGTGCAACCCATTTTAACACAAGCAGCTGCAAATTTGAAATTTGCAACTGGTAAATCTTATTTATCTACTAAGCAATTAGCTAATTTAGATGCTGTTGTTGCAGTACTTGCAAAATATACAAATGTGAGTGTTGCTATTGGTGGTCATACAGATAATACAGGTGCTGAAAAATTAAACTCTAAATTATCTATCAATAGAGCGAATGTAGTAGCTAAATATTTAGCTAAGAAAGGAGTAGATGCAAAGCGTATCACTACAAGTGGTTTTGGTTATGCAAATCCAGCTGCTGATAATAAAACAAAAGATGGTAGAGCTCAAAATAGAAGAGCTGAATTAACTGCTGTTTATAATTAATTGAAATAGGAAAACTTTCCGATATAAAAAAAGATGCCCTCGAATTTCGGGGGCATCTTTTTTTATAGCCAGATTCAAGTTGCGCCTTTATAATTTAATTCGGATCAATATCGATAACGATTTGCACCGATTTATAGCGAGGGTGTACTTGTATCAATCTTATAAAATGAAGCAACTGTTGCTTGGCTAGTTTAAGCTGTTGGGGCTGCTTTGAAATTTTGATGGATACTTCCCAAATATATTTATTTCGCACTCTATTAATATTGGGTTGTGCAGGGCCTAGTACTGTCTTTTGTATATCTGGGCCTAAGGATTGGAAAAAATGCAATGCAGCTTCTTCGGCGATATTATTATCCGGATGCTTAAAGAGTATGCTCATTAATCGACTAAATGGCGGATAAGCAAAGTGTTTTCTGTTTTGAATTTCAAATTCATAAAAAGCGAAATAGTCATGTTCCTTTACATATTGCACAATGGGGTGTTGTGTTTGGCTTACTTGGATAATTACCTTTCCATGGTCGTTTTTGCGCCCAGCCCTTCCACTCACTTGCTCCATCATTTGAAATGCGCGTTCATTGACACGATAATGATTAAAGTTAAGTAAGCTATCTGCATCTACGATGCCCACCAAATCCACATTTTCAAAATCAAGTCCTTTCACCACCATTTGTGTCCCCACTAATATATCAATTTGTTTTTGTTCAAATTGTTGAATCAAATGATCATGCTCATTTTTCCCTTTTACATTATCATAGTCCATTCTTGCAACATGAACACCCGGTAAGGAAAGCATTAATTTTTCTTCAATTTGTTCCGTCCCGAAGCTTTTTTGTTTGAAGCTATTTTTCCCGCAGGCTTCACATGTATTTACAATGGGATATCCTGTACCACAATAGTGGCAGGAAAGCATGTTTTTTACTTTGTGATACGTAAGGGTAACATCACAGTGTTTGCAATGAGGAATCCAGCCACAGGTTTCACAAATAAAATAGGGTGCATATCCTCTTCGATTCTGAAATAAAATAATCTGCTTTTTATTTTCAATCGTTTTTTTAATTTCGGCTAATAACACTGGGGTTAAAATTGCACTATTGGCTGGTTGCTTCTTGGTGTCAACTAATTCAATTTTTGGTAAACTTGCCTGACTGAATCTTTCATTCAAGTAGGTGTACCCAAACTTTTTATTTTTTGCATTGTAATATGTCTCCACGGAAGGAGTGGCTGATCCTAGTACCACTTTTGCATTTAATTGATTTGCGTAATAAATGGCGGTGTCCCTTGCTTGGTATCTAGGTGCAGGCTCCTGCTGTTTATAAGATGGATCATGTTCCTCATCAATAACAATCAGTGATAAGTTTTTATAAGGTAGAAACAAGGCGGATCTTGCACCAAGCACAATTTTAATTTCACCCGACTTTACCTTGTTCCATATTTCAACGCGTTCGTTGGGGTTAAATTTTGAATGATAAATGGCGACACTACCTCCAAAGTATTGTTTTAACCTGCGAATCATTTGTGCAGTTAGGGCAATTTCTGGAAGCATATATAATGCTTGCTTACCCTGTTTGATTACTTCATTGATGAGCGATACATAAATTTGTGTTTTACCGCTCCCTGTAATGCCATGTAATAAACTTACATTTTGAGTTTCAAGTTGTGTTTGAATATTTTGTAAGGCAGTTGCTTGGGATGGGGTAAGCGCATGAAAATGAATATCCCCTTTGGTATGATCTACCGCTAATCGGTCAATTTTTCTTTTTTCTGTAACCAAAACCCCTTTTTCAATGAGTGCTTTTAATTGTGCATGCGATGCATTCGCTTTTGCTAATATTGCTTTTTGCGACACTTCACCTTCTGTTTTTTGGAAGTGCAAAAATGATAATAATAAATCTAATTGCTTTGGCGCTCTAGACCAGCTATTTAACAATTTTTCTAATGCTACTTCCTCGCGATAGTCAGAATGAAGTGTAATGTATATTTCTGATTTGATGGTGAATTTGTCGCGCATGGTTTCTTGTACGATACAAATTCCTTTTTGAATTAGCTTATTTACAACAGGGTAGACCGATTTTTTATTTAGTAACTTTTGAATTTCAATTAAGCTTAATTCTTTTTTTATTTCAAGAGCTTCGCTAATAATATATTCTGAATCGCTCAAGTTTTTTATATCAATATTTGCATCTTCTTGTAAAATGAAAATACTTTCGCTTGAAATTTTTAAGTGACTTGGAATCGCTGCTTGCATTACTTCGCCTTCGGAACACATGTAATATTCCGCCATCCATTCCCATAGCTTTAATTGGTGTTCGTAAACGATGGGTTCCTCGTCTAATATATCAATAATGGGTTTTGGATTAAAGCCATCTGGTTTTACAACGCTTAACTTTTTAATGATACCAGCATACCTTTTATTTGCACCTAACATCACCTCTACACGCATACCAATCATGACGTCAGACTCCATGGATGGCGGGATCATCCAAGTGTAGTTTTTGGGGAGCGATAAGGGTATGATAATTTCTGCGTACATAAGGGTCGATTACAAAAATACGCTATGCAGGTGGATAGTTTCTATATCTTCTTAAGCCTTGTTCCATTAAATTAAAAACTTTTTGTTTCAGCTCCTCCACCTGCTCTAGGGTATAGCCTTCCACTTGAATGGTTTCTAAATAAACCACCCTGCTCCTGCCAGGGGTGAGGGTTAAAATACTTTTAAAATGCATTCTCTCGACGGTATCCACTAATAAAACAGGTTGGATAGGTACCTTTAATTCTATGGCTAATTTAAAAGCGCCATTATAAAATGATTTTAAAGGGTATTGGTCGGTCATGCTAAATGTACCTTCAGGAAAAATAAATATGGAAGTTTTATTAAACAAAGCTTTTTTTAAGTTGCGTAAGCTTTCGGCCCGCTTGTCAGGGTTGCTTCGATCAACCATAATCACCGCTTCTCGATAAATCCAGCCAAAGATGGGAATTTTTGAAGATTCAAATTTGCCCAAGGGTTTAATGGGTTGGTGCTTTAATTGAACGATGGGCGGAATATCCATATAGGAATTATGGTTACCAACAAAAATATGTGCTTGGCTAAAATGATGTGGTGCTTCATAAATTTCTTCGTGCCTTACTCCTAAAAAAAAGTATAATATTTGGGACCAGTACCTGCATATTTTATAAATCCGAGGACTTAATTTTTCCCTACCAAAAGGGAGTACCAATGCCATGGCAATCACTGAAAATATAGTCAATAGGGCAAATATAAGTATTGCGTAAAAACAGTAAATGAGCTGAAGGAATCGAGTGGCTTTTTTCATTGGTGCCACTAATATAATAAAAAAGGCCCGAATAGAAATTCAGGCCGTACGATTGCTTGCTTAAAAATCTAAAAAACTAAAATTTATATACTGCGGCTATAATAAAACTAGTATTGCTTCCAATGGCAATATTATCGCTGTTAAAGAATAAATGATCGTTTGCATTATCTAGTCTTAGCTCTGGGATAATGGTTAATTTTTTTATTTTATAATTCATAGATAAGGTGTTCGCAAAAATGGACGTGCCAAATGCGCCTGCTGATAATGCACTTTTATCATCAAATATTTCAGATCTTAAGGTGAAACCTATTTTACTTGATGGATCATAGTTCATATACAATGCGTTACTTTTCCAGTTGGAACGCGCGCCATCTTTAGCACTATAAATGGTGCCATCGTAATTAAGTGCAAATTGACTTGAAAGTGTATTATTTATTACTACGTCGAATTGAGAAAAGCTAGTGTTTCCTCCTGTGTTCCCACCCTGGTAGTTCGCGTAAATGGTTGTTTTATCTTCAAATAACTTGGTACTAAATTGTGCAATTATAACTTTCGATGCTGAGCTTGTTGTTACATAGTCAGTTGGATTTGCTATACCTATCATGACACTTGATTTACCTGATAAAGCATACTCCGCTTTTACCCCAGTATGGAAAAATGGACCATAAGAAAATCCATAGGACATACTATAATTTCTATTCAATGGGGCATCTAGTAATTCATAGCCCACATGCGTTGCCCATTTACCTGCACTTATTTTAAGTTTTTCAGTAAGGCTGTAGGATACATATGCTTGTTTTAGATAAGCCAAAAAACCATTATCATTGTAAGAGAATTCTTCTGCTCTTTTTCCAAGGCCAAGGTCAACGGTTGCTGCAAATTTTCCTATACTTTGATCTACTTTTAAAGTAGCCATACCTAGGGCTAATTTTTTATTTGAATTGGTAAAACTGGTAAGGTTGTTGGTAACGCCTGAAGGAGCCGAAAAGCTGTTTCTGAAATAAGCGTCCACTGAACCGCTAGTGGTGATGCTATATTTTGACCCAGTTGAATCCTTTTGCGCGAAACTTGTATTAAAAATTGAAAATAGGATTGCAATTAATGAAATTTTTTTTAACATTGTAATAGATTTTAATTTTATGATGGGTACAGCAGATGGGCTTTTCTCAGAAGCTTATCACCGCTGTACCTATTTTAATTTATGATTTTAAAGGATTTCTGCCATATTTTTCGTCGTGTTGTGAAGCATCTAATCCTAATTCTTCATCTTCTTCGGTAACACGCAATGGCATAATAGTAGCAATGAACTTAAATATTACAAAGGATACAGAAAAGCTATATGTAACCACAATTAACATTGCTTTCAATTGCACTAAGAAGAAGGCCGGATTACCATAAAACAAACCATCGTTACCGGCTGTGTTTACGCCTTTTGAAGCAAAAATACCAGTCATTAACATGCCGACCATTCCGCCGATACCATGACAAGGAAATACATCCAAAGTGTCATCTACTCTTGATAATTTAAATGCATGACTCGCTACATTTGAAATAATAGCAGCGACCAATCCTATAAAAATACTTTGTGGAATTCCAACAAATCCAGCTGCTGGAGTGATTGCAACTAGTCCAACGACTGCACCAATACAAAATCCAAGAACGGAAGGTTTTTTTCCTTTTAATACATCAAAGAACATCCATGCCAACCCTGCGGCTGCTGCCGCAGTGTTGGTGGTTGCAAATGCATTCACTGAAAGTGCGTTGGCACCTAATGCAGAACCTGCATTAAATCCAAACCAACCAAACCACAGTAAACCTGTTCCAATCAATACATAAGGGATATTCGCTGGGGGAATTTCTTGTTGTTCTAATTTTGAGCGACGAGATTTTAATACAATGGCACCTGCTAATGCTGCGCAGCCTGCACTAATATGAACGACTGTTCCACCGGCAAAATCTAATGCGCCCATTTTAAATAAAAATCCTTGTGGGTGCCATGACCAATGCGCTAATGGGGCGTAAACTAAAATAATAAATAAGATAATAAATAATGCATAGGAAGTAAACTTGATTCTTTCTGCAACAGCACCAACCACCAAGCCTGGAGTGATGATCGCAAACATCAATTGAAATAATGCAAACAATAATAATGGAATGGTCATTGCGGATCCACCTTGTAAAGTGGGTGCGCCATCAACGACACCTTTAAAAAATAGGTGTGTCATTGGATTCCCAATAATACCATTGATACTTTCTCCAAAACATAAGCTGTAACCAAAGCTTACCCAAATAACAGATACAATACCTGCAGACACCATACTTTTGATCATGGTGGAGATAATGTTTTTACGATGCACCATTCCGCCATAGAAAAAGGCGAGACCCGGTGTCATAATAAACACTAGGGCGGTGGCTACTAAAATCCATGCAATATCTGCGGCGTTGTATTCACCAGCATAACTTGGAAGTTGTGGGACAAATAAGGCTAATACTGCAACGATCAGTAATAGAACAAAGGGGGCAAATTTTTGCACTGCTGGGTTTTTCATTTGTGGTTGATTTAGTATTAATAAAAATAATATATGTTGTTTCTAGAGTAAAAGTAATTAAAAAAGACATTATTTATTTTCATATACATATATATAATTAAATA
>CAJBLA010000163.1 GCA_903953815.1 uncultured Bacteroidota bacterium
CGTCAAATGTTTTGACTTTATTTCATAAGCATCCGCTACACCATATAAGAGCATGGTGCCAAAACGAACCGTATTTTTCATTCCTTTTTCATCCACTAAATTAAATCCGTCACAATCAGCATGGTAGCAAGGTCCTGCGCCATTGGGTAATCCGCCGCCTGAACCTCCACCAGTTGGAATACCCTGCAACATGAATGGTTGGTGATCACTATGCAAACCTGCGCCAACGGACAAGGAATTTTTGAAATCGGTATCAATTTTATTGGCAATGGCACCAATATTTTGGAACAAGGCCCTGCTATCTTCCGAACTGGTTGAGAAACCTTTTGGATCATTGGTCATGTCATAATTGAACATGTACCTAATTTGATCAATGCTTTTGTCATTTTTTGCTGCAGCCACATATGCTTTTGAACCAAGTAATCCTTCTTCTTCCCCCATAAATAAAATAAATTCAACGGTACGAGCGGGATTTAATTTTAATGCTTGAAATGTTCTTGCCATATCTAATACTGAAAATGAGCCAATGCCATTATCAATAGCGCCAGTGGCTAAATCCCAACTATCTAAATGACCGCCCACCACTACTTTTTCATTGGGTAGGATCGCTCCTGGAATTGTCGCAATAATATTTCTTGCTTTAATTAAACCAGAAAAGTTAGTCATTTCAATATGGCTAAATAGTTTTTCTGTTTTAAGTTTTTCTTTCAAAATCATACCATCTTCCTTACCAACGCAAACTGCGGGTATCGGAATTAATTTCCCAGTTACGGAAGCGGTTCCTGTTAATAAGATGCCATTAGCGGATGTATTAATAACAATAATTCCTTTGGCGCCATATTTGGTGGCAATTGCCGTTTTTTCAGAACGATGCAAGTTGGGGGTGCCTGGTTTTGATCCTGGAAGTACGCCTAAGTAAACCAATGCGAATTTTCCGACAACCTTATTTGGATTATTCAAATAATCTTCCTCCAATCCATTACCCATATCAACCACTTCAAGTGTTTCGTTTACTTTAATGGGTGAATAGGCGAGCGAAACAGATTTAATAGGTTGTAATTTATTTAAATCTTCGCCAATGGTAACTTTAATAGTGCCACGGCTCCAGCTTTCCACTTCAAAAGGTTGGTATTTCAAGTTTTTAAAACCGTAGGATTTAAGCAGGTTGTAGGCAAATTCTTCTGCTTTTTCCCCGTTGGCCGATCCAGTTAATCTGTGACCAATAGTTTCAGTTGCAGTTTTTAATGATTGGTAGGCATTCGATTTTGTGACAACTTCGGTATTTATTTTATTGAAAATAGTGGTCCATTCCGGTTTTGTTTGGCCAAAAAGTAAGTTGCTGGTTAAAATAGAGAATAGACTAAGTGATAGGGCTTTGTTTTTCATATAGGGTCGATTTGTCTAACGAATTTATTCAAAATTTATGACAAAAAGCTATGCAATATTTTACGTTATAATAAATAGGATTGCGCTGGTTTAAAAGCGTATATTTATGTAATAATTAAATTTAAAATTTATGTTTTTAATCATTCTTGGAATAATAATATTTTTTGCTGCAGGTGCTGTGAAAAATTTGAATTTGCCCATTTCTAGTCGCAGTGGAACTGTTCGTTCGGTAGGAATTGTAATAATTGTCATTGGTGCATTATCATCTAGTGTGAAACAAATTGATGCAGGTGAGATTGGTGTGCAATCACTATTTGGGAAAGTACAGGATGAAATATTAACAAGTGGTTTAACCATGGTGAATCCTTTGGTTTCCATCAATACAATTGATGTTCGTACACAAAATTATACGATGAGTGGTGTTCATAGTGAAGGGGATTTGTCGGGAGATGATGCGATACGTGTATTAACTGCAGATGGATTGGAAGTGGTGATTGATTTGACAGTTTTATACCGCGTGCAATCAGCGCAAGCACCCAATATTGTTAGACAAATTGGTTATGATTTTAAAAATGTAATTGTACGACCTGTTACTAGAACAAAGATTAGAGATAACGCAGTATATTATACAGCGGTAGATTTATACTCAACAAAAAGAGATGAATTTCAATCTAGAATATTTAAAACCATTGAAGCTAATTTAAAAGAAAGAGGTTTTGTGCTTGAGCAATTATTGGTACGTAATATTACTTTGCCAGCAACTGTAAAAGCTTCTATTGAAGAAAAAATTAAGGCTGAGCAAGAAGCTCAAAAAATGCAGTTTGTTTTACAAAAAGAAAAACAAGAAGCGGAGCGTAAAAGAGTGGAGGCACAAGGTATTGCGGATTATCAAAGAATCATCAGTTCTGGCTTAGGTGACAAGCAATTACAATATGAACAAATTCAGGCAATGAAAGGATTGATGACATCACCTAATGCAAAAGTAATTATTATGGGTGGGTCTGGAAAAACGCCAATCATATTGGACGGCAAAGGGAATTAATTAGGAAATAATTTCTAGCTGACAATTATAATATGCTTTAACTATTAAAAACTTCTGTTATTCCTTTAGCAGAAGTTTTTTTATGCCTATTTTTAATAGGTAAGATTTAAAGTATGGTGTCTGAAAAACTAAAAGCAATATCGGCTGTTTTATTAGGTAATTTCTTCTTTGCAACTAGTATAGTTGCTGTGAAACATATTAGCCCATCACTCATTACGCCAATTGCATTGACTTCAATTAGAATCGGAGGTGCTGCAATTCTTTTTTGGCTATTTTTTGGATTGAAAGCGGGTACCAATCAATTTCAGAAAGCTGATTTTTATATTATTTTGATTTGCGCTTTAACAGGAATTGCAATGAATCAAAATTTTTCAATAAAGGGAATGTCTTTGACAAGCCCCATTCACGCTTCCTTGCTTGTATTAACCACACCTATTGTAATTACCTTGCTTGCAGTAGTTTTTTTAAAAGAAAGATTAAATAGTTTAAAAATCCTTGGACTTTTACTCGGAATTTTTGGTGGCGTTTTATTGGTTTTTTCAAGAGATGTATCTGTCGTCAATAAATCAGGTCAAGCACTTGGCGACATGTTTGTTGTCTTTGGCGCTATCAGCTATGCAACTTATGTAGTTTTGATGAAATCAATCGCACATAAGTACTCAAATACAGCTATATTAAAATGGGTGTTTTTGATTGGAAGTTTGATTAGTATTCCAATTGGATGGCATGATTTACGTTTAGTACAATGGGCTTCATTTGATGCATTAAGTTGGTTTTGTCTATTTTATATTGTGGTAGGCGCTACTTTTTTTGCTTATCAATTGGTGAATTTTGGTATTTATAAATTAGGCGCCAGTGTAGCGGGATCATTTATCTATTCGCAACCATTTTTTGCAACCATTGCTGCCATTATATTGTTAAATGAAACCATTACTTTAACAAAGTTTTTATCTGCTGGACTTATTATGACGGGGGTGTTTTTAGCCAATTATAAGCCCAAGGGCAAGTAATTCAATTTCGCACATAATACTATTCAAGCATAAGTTTTATAATTGTTGTAAATTTAATTTATACATAAATGATTGAAGCATGAATAAAGTTTATATAAAAATCAATTTTCTTTTAATTGGTATCATTTTTTGCGGCTCAATTTTTGCACAAAAGATTGTCAACATTGCATGTATTGGAAATGGGGTGACCTATGGTCTAGGCTTTGAAAATAGAGAAAAGAATAATTTTCCACAGCAATTGCAGTATTTACTCGGTGCGAATTATAAGGTAACTAATTTCGGAGTGGTTAATGCGCCTGTTTTAAGTAATGGTTTAAATGGTTACACCCAAACAGCTGCATTTAAAAAAAGCCACACAATTAACCCAGATATTGTTTTTGTAGAATTGGGCTTAGATGAAATAAAATCATCAGACACTGCATTTATTTCAAATTTCACAAATACGCTTGAAGGTATTGTACAGTCCTATGCTAATTTGTCGGCGCGTCCGCGTATTGTTCTATTTTTACCTTTGCCTATTTTTTTAAACGATAGTAGTCTTTTAAATAACAGCGTCATTAAAAATAAAATAATACCTAAAATTCAAAAAATTGCTTTTGAAAAAAATATAGAAGTATTGGATTTGTTTTCTATGTTTATCGATAAGCAAGATTTGTTTTTAGATAAAATTCATCCATCCTCTTTAGGAGGTACGCTAATTTCTAAAAGGTTATATGAACTTGTTAAATTAGATCCAGTAAAACGGAGTCCAGTTTTTGAAAAAATTAAAGAACAAAAAGTGATCAGTTCCTTTTATGGATATTTATGTGCTGACTTTACCTTTAAGAATAGAAATTGTAAAGTGGTTAGTCCTAAAAGAGTAGCGAAAGGTCAACCTTGGGTTTGGCGGGCCAGATTTTGGGGACATGAACCACAAACGGATATCGCCTTATTAGAAAGGGGATTTCATATTGCTTATATGGACGTTGCTGAAATGTATGGTAACGATGAGTCCGTAAAATTGTGGAATCAATTTTATGACTACATGCAAATTATCGGCATGTCTAAAAAAGTTGTTTTAGAAGGAATGAGTAGGGGTGGTATTTATGCGTATAATTGGGCTTTGCAAAATCCAACTAAACTAGCTGCAGTTTATGCAGATGCGCCTGTGCTTGATATGAAAAGCTGGCCAGGTGGATTAGGAAAGGGGCCTGGAAGTAAGGATGATTGGTCCATTTTTAAAAATGATTTTAATTTAACGGAGGAACAAGCCAAAATATTTAAAAATAGTCCATTGGATAATGCCGAACTAATTGCGAAGGGAGGATATCCAATGCTGCATGTTGTTGGGGATGCTGACGAGGTAGTACCTGTGGATGAAAATACAAATCCCTTTGAAGTTCGAATCAAAAGTGCAGGCGGAGATATTACAGTGATACATAAAAAAGGGATTGGGCATCATCCGCATAGTTTGGCTAATCCAACGCCGATTGTTGATTTTATATTAAAAAGTACAGGATATAAAACAAAGTTTTCTATTATACCTACCCCTTCTGCAGAATATCGATCTGCAGCAGGCTGGAAGGAAGGGACTGATTGGTGGGTTCAGCATGAAGAGATCAATCAATTATTAAAAGTCGAAAAAAAATTAGACATCATTTTTTTAGGTAATTCTATTACCCAAGGAATAGGAGGGAATAGGCCTTCGGTTACTTATAAAGCAGGGAAGCCTTATTTTGAAAAAGCGTTTAATGAATTTCATTGGGTGGTTGCAGGCATTTCAGGAGATCGAACACAACATATTTTATGGCGATTGCAAAATGGAAATTATGCATCATCGAAACCAAAATTACTTGTGTTAACGATTGGGGTAAATAATTTTAATGAGGATTCCGGGGAGGAAACAGCGGATGGGATTAAGTTAATACTTGATTGGTTGCAAGCGAATATGCCTGAAACTAAAGTGTTATTAATCGGCCCCTTACCTACAGGATTGCATCCTAATTCAAGTAACCGGATAAAGTATGATATGGTGCATTCAATTATAAAAAATTATACTAGCGCTCAAGTTACCTACCTGCCATTGACAAAGTATTTTATCAAACAAGATGGTGAATTAGATACCAATTATTGTTCTGGTGATGGAATTCATTTAATTGAACCAGGTTATGAATTATGGGCGAGGTTGTTGAAGGAGGCGGTAGGGAAAGTATTGAAATAGTTTATGGATTGTCGTCCTTAAACAAAATTTCTCTTTTTCTATTAATAAATAGCTCTAAATCAAGGTAAATAGCCTGAAATATGGCTAAAATCTATCTCCATTAGAGCGAATTCTACGGGAATTTCCCAAGAAAAAGGGTGGAAACAAACACTTCATTGGCTAATTTGAATTTACATTTAATGATGGGGATTGAAACTAATCTATGCTTATGACCATAATTAACAAACTGGACCACAAGTGTAACATTTGTTACTTAATTTTATTTTTCGTTGTTCGCTAAACAAAATCATATTTCTTTGTATTCTAGAAAAATATCTATACTTTATTCCTAATTATTTTAAAAATGATTTCAGCATTTATTCAATTAAAGAACTTCATTGCTCCTTTTGGTTTAAGTAATGCAGATTTTGAGGTATTATCTCAAAAATGTGAAGTTGTAAAGTTTAAAAAAAACGATATCATTATTAAGGCAGGTGAAAAACAAAATTGCATTTATTTTTTATCCATGGGGATCATTAGGAATTTTGTGCTAACAATGGATGGGAACATTAGTACATATGGTTTTCGTATAGAGAATATGTTAATTACAGGTTATGGGCTACATAATTTTCATAATGAGCAGAAAGCTTTGGTAAGTGTAGAATGTTTAGAAAATTGTGAAATGATAAAAATTCCTTTTAACGCATTAAGGTATATGGAGGAAAGCAGTAAAGATGCTCATAAAATAGCAAGATTTATAGCTGATGCCCATATAATCGATTTAGTTAATTTTATTATAAGTGTAGATACTAAAAGTTTAGCAGAACGATATGATAATTTAGAATTACAATTTCCAAATATACATCAAAGAGTCCCGCAGCATATTATTGCGTCTTATTTAAGAATATCTCGTGTTCATTTATCAAGAGTTAAAAAATCTATGATTAGTAAGTAACATTTGTTACATAATTTACAAATTCTAGTTTTAGTAACATATGTTTCGCTCGAAAAATATCTAGAGTATTTTCTTTGTGCTTTAAATCATCACAAAGAAATAAAATGCGAGCAGCTAGATTAATTTCAAATAAGTTTTTATTACTCTTTTCAATTGTTAGTATTGCAGCTAGTTCCTTATCTGCGCAAACTTTAACCAAAAAGCAACAGGATAGTGCGTATTTAGTAAATCCTGGGCAAGAGCGTATTCGAAAAATTAAAAAATCATTTGCTAAAAGCTTTGTAAATTTTGTAGGGAATGACGTTTCCTTGTTTGGGTCATTGGTTTTGTCAAAACAGAATATCAATGATAATGGTATTACTGTCCCTCTAAATTACTTATACAATACAGTCAACAGCAATACATTTAACCCAGGCTATAGTGGTGGCTTTAGAATAGATGGTATTTACAAAGAAAAGCACCGCTATTCTTTAAGCTTCGCAGTAAATAGAATATCTGCAGGTAATAACTATAAGAACAAGCATAGTTTGTCGCCCTTCATAGACGATTTCACCCATTTCAAAGCCGATAATAATTTCACAACACTAAGTGTAGCGGCACATTATAAGAAGCTACTACCTGTGAATGCAATGAACAAGTACAAGTTTTACGCTGTATTTGGTCCAAGCTTCGATTATAAAATTTCAAGCATTAGTAGTGAGAACTTAATTAATAGAGCTGGGCGTAAAGCTATTATCAATGGAGATTTTGGAGCTGAGTTTGACAACAAAGGGTACTATGTACTTTTTGCACATTACAAATTGGGCACCAATTTATTTCAATCAGCCTTGCCAGTACAATTAAACCGTTTTGAGATAGGTATGAGCATCAAAGCCAAAGATTTATTCTAAAACTAAAAGTTACTCGAACCACAAACAAAACAAATTACAAATGAAAACTTTATATACTCTATTAATTATAGCCATCACTTTTACTTTAGTTGCTTGCAACAAAGAAACTGCTACAACTCAAACCGATGTAATGAATACAATGCTTACCAATAAAAACTGGTATTTGGATTATAGCATTACAGGCACAGCTACCAAATCATATGTAGGACAGTCAACTTATTTTGTGACTTACTTAAAAGATGGAACGACTAAAGATTCAGATGGTTTAACTGGAACCTATTCGGTTGAAGTAATTGGCAATCAATCACAGATTCATGTGCAGGTAAAAACAGCTAACGGCAACCCGTTAGAAGTGATTTATAATATTATTTCTGTAGGTGCCTCTAATTTGGTTTTATCCAAAGTTGTAAGCACTGGCACACCCACTCAATTATATTTCACCAACAAGTAATTGAAATTATAAGTAAACGCAAATGAAGCATTGGTTAAAAAATAAAATAGTTATTGCGATTATTCCAATAACTGGATTAGCCTTCCCCCAAAACCTAGAAGCCCAGCAACTAACTGGAGCTTTTATCATGAGTAGTGTAGGGGGTTTAAATAACATGTCTAACAATAGTATGGCTGTCACATTTAGCAGCAGCGCCACTTGTTTAAATGTACAAAACGGTACCGCGGTGCTTACTGGTAATAGAGGAACAGGATCATTTGCCATTAATTGTGATGTGGATACGAAGTTCAACACATTGGGTATAAGGTTATACCCCAATCCAGTTACAACTAATACAAAGGTTAAGTTCATCAATACTCCTCCGTTAGCGGATCAATTTACAATATCGGTATGGAACTCAGAAGGTTTTAAAATTAGCAGTGCCAAAGCTACAGGCTATGAAATCTTCCAAGGTAAGGGAATGGATTTTAGCAGTTTAATTGCAGGTAGTTACATCATCCAAATAGAATCAGAAAAATACAGAGACGCTTTAAAATTTATTAAAGCCAACTAACTAATATAAAAAATTAATTTAAGATTTACAATACCTACTCAAATGAACATTCAAAAGTTTACTACATTCAAAACAATCTTAATTGCATTAGTATTAACAATAAGTACTAATCAGTTATTTGCCCAAACAAACAACGGAATATTTTTCCAAGCGGTGGCTAGGGATAATTTTTCTAATCCTGCCAAGGACAGAAAAATATATGTTCAATCTAGTATTATACAAACAACACCCACAGGTACTAAAGTATTAACAGAGGAGCATCAAGCAAATACAGATGCTACGGGTGTATTTAGTATTAGTTTAGGTAATGGGGTAAGAGTAGGAGGGACTGCCTCAAGTTTAACAACGATAGATTGGTCAAAGGGGCCATTTTATTTAAACTTAAAAGTGGCTATTACGCCAATAGGAGGAAACAGTAGTTGGGATTATACCAAAGAGTGGGTAGATATGGGCACTACAAGTTTTGGTGCGGTACCCTTTGCATTATATTCAGCAAGTTCGGCTAAAGTAGATGATAAATTAAACATCACTGATACAAGTAAAATGTTAGCCATTTACGCTAAGGCCATGACAGTTAAAACTTTAGAAACTTCATTAGCCACAAAGCTAACTGCAGCAGATACCTTGACTATGTTAGCACCTTATGCTAAGGCTGCCTATACGATTGATTCTACTTTTTTCAAAACACAATTAGCCACCAAGTTGTCATTAGTTGATAGTACAAAATATGTTACACCAACACAGTTGGCAGCTAAAACATTTGATCAAACACCTATTACCAATGCAATTGCAACAAAGCTAAATATTGCTGATAGTACAAAATATGTGACTCCAACGCAGTTGGCTGCAAAAACATTTGATCAAACACCTATTACCAATGCGATTGCAACAAAGCTAAATATTGCTGATAGTACAAAATATGTTACACCAACCCAGTTGGCGGCTAAAACATTTGATCAAACACCTATTACAAATTCAATTGCAACAAAGCTAAATATTGCTGATAGTACAAAATATGTTACACCAA